>DYRX01000236.1 GCA_020718525.1 Victivallis vadensis | reverse complement strand
TTTGCGATTATTGCAAGATCTTCCCGTAAAGGGTCGTCGCGGTACTGCGAGTGATGACAATTTGAAGCAAGTCGCCAGGGGTGATTCCGACGCATGGATCAAAAATAATGACTTTGTTGTTGTCGCTTCGTCCGGTCCATCTTTCGCTGTTTCTTTTGCTTGGTCCTTCGACCAACGCTTCGAACGTCCTTCCAACAAGCATCTTGTTGCGCTCTTCGACAGAAGATGCCAAATCTTCAAGCAATATACGGTTTCTGTCCTCTTTGACAGAGATCGGAACATCGTCTGGCAAATCCGCCGCCTTTGTCCCGCTTCTCGGGGAGTATTTGAATATGAATGCGTTGTCGAAGCCGACAGTTTTCATGAGCGAGCGGGTCGCGAGGAAATCCTCGTCCGTCTCGCTCGGAAAACCAACAATGACATCGGTTGAAAATGTCATTTCCGGGCATGAATCCTTGAGCCTGGAAATTATTGAAAGATATTTATCGGCGGAATATGGTCTGTTCATCAGGCGCAGAATTCTGTCCGAACCGGACTGGACAGGCAGATGAATGCTCCTGCAAACTTTTGGCAGAGAAAGAACTGCGGAAATGAGTCTGGCATTGAAATCGGCCGGATGCGGAGATGTAAATCTTATTCTGCTGAGCCCCGAAATGGAATTCAGCTTTTCGAGGAGCTCTGCGAACGGCGAAGCATCCGGATCTCTTTTTCTGCCTGAATCCGGATCGTAGCCTGCAACATTCTGGCCGAGGAGAAAAACCTCCTTCACGCCAGAGTCAACGAGAGAGAGCGCTTCGTCAACAATTTCTCTCATAGGCCTGCTTTTTTCGCGCCCTCTCACGTATGGAACGATGCAATACGAGCAGAAGCAGTTGCAACCGCGCATGATTGAAATGAAGGCGGACGGTGTCTGCTGTTTTGAGTCGCTCCTGCGGCTCAGACTGCCAAATAGTCCCGCGCATTCGGAATCGTCATGCCCGGTCTCGACGCTCTTTTTGCGCTTTTCCAAAGCGTCCTTGATCATTTCCGGAATCATGTGAAGCTTTCCGGTTCCGGCGACGAAGTCAACGTGCGGCATTTTGTCAATCAACTCTGATCCGATGCGCTCAGCCATACAGCCGACAACGCCGATTATGAGGTCTTCGCGATCGCGCTTGAGCTTCTTAGTGATGCCGATTTTTCCGAGAGCTTTTCTTTCGGCCTGCTCCCTTACACTGCAGGTGTTGAATATTATTATGTCAGCTTCGGATTCGATTTCAGTCCGAGACATCCCAGCGGCAAGAAGCTCCGCCGCCAGCGCATCCGAATCCCGCTCATTCATCTGGCATCCGTAGGTGCGGAGATGGAATCTGCATTCAGAAAGCTTTTTCATTCGCCTTTCCAGTCGGGATCCGCTTCCATCTGTCCTTGAGGAGGGAGTAAATGCCTATTTCGCCGAAGGAGTCAACAACAAGATAGATTGATCGTGCGCGCAAAGATGCAAAGAATATGGGACGGCCTTTGCAGGGCGGCTTCGCTTTTTCTATGATGAGAGGCGGAGCGCAGTCCTTCAAATCCAAGGGGGACAAAAACCTGAGTTTCCCATTCATCTGTTCCCCAAACACAAGCTTGTCTTCAAAAAAGGCAAGGATTGATGCGGCAGAATCAGAAATGAGTTCATGCTCCCTTCCCCTGAAAAGATAGGCGCTGGCACTGATGCCCAACGTAGCAATCCGATCTCTGTTCCCTGCAAAAACTGCAAAATCCGGCCTGCGGAAGCCTGGCACCCCAATAGGAATCTTTTTGAAAATCTTAAGGTCGGAATCAAAAAATTCAACGAGCGATGCTCCGAATGAGATGGCGCAATTTTCATCGAAGACGGCTAATGCGGCATCGCCGGACTCGCTCTCGACTCTTTTTTCAGCGAAACCCTTTTCGTCGAACGCATAATGTGCTATTTCAGACTTGCCTGACAAGACACTTATTGCCAGAACACCATTGTTCCATGGAGCAATCGCACTCAATGGCGCGTTCAATCTGACCCTATGTAGATGCCTGCCCTCGACAATGTCAAAGAAAATAAGCTCGTCCGATTTGCCAGAGCTCTTCTGCGCCTCGAAATAAATGGAGATCTCAGACCGTCCAGGCAAAAAACATATTTTTCCTGTCTTTTCGCCCGGAAATTCAAAGATTCTCCTTATTTTCCAAGAATGCGTGTCGTAAACGATTAGAACGGAGCCGTTTGCGCCTGAACTGCCAGTCTCCTCGCAAATGACGAGGATGCTGTCGTCTCCAGAAATCGCAATGGCTGGGATTCTCGCCCCGATTGAACTGTCAAAACGGATTTGCGGCTTCCATTCATAGCTTTTCCCGTCCGACTTGAGCTGAGATGCCGTCAAATCGGATGGAAGACTGTCATCTGCAAGCTCGGTGTCTTTTTTAGTTACAGTGAAATTTGCCTTCCGGGATTCGGACTTTTCCTGTCCTCCCGCGTCGGCAGGATGATATTCCAGCTCGAAGTCATGCAAACTCTCTTCGGATGACGCATCTTTCCTGTCTGACTCCGTTTTTTCCGAGCTTTCCTTCTTTGCCTGTTTTTTTCTTTCCGAAGAATTTTTTAGAACGTCCGTCTTGCCAATTTGTTCGACTTCAATCCCATGCTTCTCCTCTTTGCAGGAAACCAGAAGGAAAAGAGAAAAAATAAAGCAAAGAGAAATTTTCAGGCATGGATTTGAAAGGAAGCTCATGGTATATTCCAGACAAGATTTCACGTCACGGACACGGATAAGATGCAAAACCCGGACTAAGCGCGTCAATTTAAGCTCGCTTGGCGGTTTATTCAAGCGGAGAGAAATATGAGCGAAAAGAAAATTGCTGACATCCAGAACGGAGAGCTTTCAATAGAGAACGCCCTTGAAAAGCTCGAGGCGATAGTCGGCAGGATGGAGTCGGGCAAGCTTCCCCTTGAAGACATGATCCGCGATTTCGAGGCTGGCTCGAAGCTTTCTCTCTACTGCGAAAAGAAGCTTCAGGCACTCGAAAAAAGAATAGAAATATTGGTGAGCGCACCGCAGGATGCCGAAAAATGGGAAAGCTTCGACGAAGACACAAGCAAAACACCAGCGGCTTCGAAAGCGTCCTCTGCAAAAGCTAAAAAAAATGCCGACATCGGCTCGCAACCAGCAAGAGAGGACGATCCCGAATCTCTTCCATTTTAGCCCGCCTGCTTCTTCCGCCTCGCGCAAAAGAAAAAATTTTCAGTCACCAGCCGATCTCTCTGTCTGTGCCCTGCAGAAGAGCCAATTACCGCTTCTGTGCCGGAGTTCACGCTTTGCCAGTCTTAATTCGAGGAGAAAATGAAGAGAAGACTATCCTCCTTGAAATTTGTCGAAAAGAGCGTATCTTTGAGCTTTCAAAGTAAAGCTTTGGTTCAAGACAATGAATGCCAGAAGATCGTCCACTGTTTTCGAAAAAATTCACACGGGAACTCTAGCCCGCGGCGATGCGGACTATCTCGTCCTGCCCGACGGACGGTCAATAAACTGCCGTGAGCTTCTCTCCCTGTCCGCCGGACTGCGCGGAAAAGTTTCAGCAGTGGCCAAAGACATCCGAGGAAACGCCGGGATCATGCTTAAGGATCCGGCCCTTTACATTCCGGCTCTCATCGCTCTGTGGTCTTTGGGCAAGGGCGCCGCAGTCCTGGATCCTTCCGCAACAGATCAGAAGTTGAGAAAACTTATCGAAGTTGCTGAAATCGGATTCATCCTCGAAGACCTAGGCGATTGCGCCGGCGCGTCAGACATTGCCCGGATCAGCATCTCACGGGCCGATTCGAGCCTGTATGGGGATCTTTATGGCGTGGAGAATGCGATAGAAGACCATGTGCCGGCGATATTCCTATTCACCTCAGGCTCTACAGGAACGCCGAAATGTGTTCCACTTTCACTTTCAAACATCGAATCGAATATAGATGACTTCTATGGAAAAATCGGGGTCGGAGCTTCGGACTGCATTCTCTCGTCCTCTCCGGTTTTTTATGCGCACGGACTATACAACTGCCTCCTCAGCTCCCTCTTTCTCGGAGCCAAATCCGTATATAACGGCGTTCTCAATCTGATGAATGCGGAAAATTTGATTTCACTTGCCAACCGTTTTCCAGGCTCGGTCTATCATTGCACACCCCAGATGATGCAGATACTCCTTCTAATTTCAGGAAAGACCAGACAGACTCTACCTAAATTCAAGCATGTCATCTGCGGAACCAACAGACTCGAGCCCGGACTGAAATCCCGCTTCGAAAAGGCTTTCGACTGCGTGGTCACACAGCAGTATGGAATGACGGAAACCCTCTTCATCAGCGTCAACCTGGAAAAACAGATCCGGGCGCCGGAGTCGGTGGGCATCCCAGTCGCCTGCGAAATTCGCATATTCGACGATTTCGGCAATCCTCTGCCTCAGGGAGCGCAGGGAGAAATCGGCGTGAAATCCCTCTCCTGCTTCGGCTCATACTACCGTCAGCCGGAGGAAAGCGCAAAGTCATTCAGAGACGGCTGGTTCATTACCGGCGACAGGGGTTGTATAGACGAGGACGGCTATTTGAGCATCGTAGGACGAAGCAAGGAGATCATCAAAAAGGGCGGCTTCAACATCAATCCCCACGAAATCAGCGAAGTCATCATGAAAGATCCCCGAGTGATGGACACCGCCACAATCTCGATGCCGGACAGGCTCTACGGCGAGGAGATCTATTCTTTATTTTCCGGAACTGCCCGTGAGGAAGAACTCATGTCGCTCTGCCGCTCCTCCCTGCCTCTCTCGCATATTCCCAAAAGAATCCTCAGGCTTGACAAGATTCCGAAGACATCCACAGGCAAGACCGCTCTAGACGAGCTGAGGAAAGCCTGCGCGGAAATTCTTGCTGGCGACGAAAATCCAGCCTCCTCCAAAGCCGTGGTCAATGCAAGTGCTGAAACCAAATCCGGGATGGGGCTGAATTGAACCCGAACGAAATAATTGAAAATCTACAGGGCTATTTCCTCCACATAATAAACAGAAAACGCCACTCCAGCTTCGATCTCATAACAAGTTCCCTGCTTTTCTTTTTTTCCAGGTTCTACAGGAGAGTTGTGCAGTTCAGAATTTGGCTTTACGACAAGAGAATCTTCAGATACAAGACCTTGGGCTGTCTCGTGGTCAGCATTGGAAACCTAACCTGCGGCGGGACTGGAAAGACCCCTGTTGTGGAAGTCTTCGCACGGACCCTGAGCCAGAAAGGCAGAAAGGTCGCGATCCTGAGCCGGGGCTACAGAAGCAAAGACAGAAGCTTTCCAGAGAAAGTCCGCCAGCTTTTCACGTCCAAAAGATACGAGGTTCCTCCCCGCGTGGTCTCCGACGGGCAAAGCCTCCTTCTGAACTCCGCCACAGCCGGGGATGAGCCATACATGCTCGCTTCCAATCTCCGCGAAGTCATTGTGCTGGTGGACAAGGACAGGGTGAAGTCAGGAAGATACGCCGTGATGGAATACGGTGCCGACACTCTGATCCTTGACGACGGCTTTCAATATCTCGATCTGAAGCCGAAGCTGAACATCCTTCTGGTGGACGCAACCTTGCCATTCCACAATCATCATGTCCTGCCGAGAGGACTTCTCAGGGAGCCGATTAAAAACATAAGGAGGGCGGACTTCATATTTCTCACCAAGTCCGACGGGTCGAACCGAATGCGCCTGCTCAAGGCTTTCATAAGAAGACACAACAGAAAGGCTGAGATCATCGAATGCAGGCACAAGCCTTTGTATTTGGAGGACATATACACCAAGGAGAAGCGCTATCCGCTGGAGCATCTGAAAGGCAAAAGGATCGCCGCACTGAGCGGCATCGCCAGACCGGAGAGCTTCGAGGAATTTCTTCTCGGGACAGGCGCCCAGATCGCATGCAGCAGGCAGTTCGCCGACCATCACAGATACGAACAGCAGGAGATCATTGACTTTGTGAATGAAGCGAAAAGAAACAATGCGGAGATGATCGTGACGACCGAAAAGGACGCGGTCCGGATACCGAGGCTGGACAGGCGTGATCTTCCGATCTGCTTCATGCGCGTGGAGATAGACATAATAAGCGGCAGGGAAAGCTTCGACCAGTGCATCACGCGAATATGTTTCATTTGAAGAAGGACAGTCTTGCAAAAAAGATGCAGGAGGATGAATTATGAATGAAAAGACATTGGCTGTTTTTGAAAGTCATAAAATCCGTCGCCATTACGACGAGCAGACCGAGACCTGGTATTTCTCGGTAGTTCATGCTGTTGGTGCTTTGACGGACAGCGTAAATCCCCGTGATTACTGGTTCAGGATGAAAGTCCTTAGTCGGAGGTCTGATTTCAAGAATCGCAAATAAAAATCCCTCCTTTTGCATCTCAGGCATCTTTGTCCCAGAGCTTGAATTCTATTTTTCCGCCTCCTACCCTTTCGATTCCTTCAGATGCCTGATCAGGAAAAGCTGGAGTTTTTCCCTGACTTTCTGCTGTATGGTCAATGCCGGGTGGAGGAATTGCTGTCGTCCTGCCAAGTATGGATGAAATCCTGCTAATGCGTCCTGGTCATTTTTCCGATGCTGCCGCACCACCCCTTGAGAATTTTGCGCATCCCGGGTATGGCAGATTCCGTTCGCTGATCCCTGCGATTGCACAATCAAGGCGCAATATTGGGTGCATGCCTCATATTTTCGTCAGTCCTTGCCGCATCCGGTAAAGTACCTGAACACTGCGGAGGAATTTGTTTCCTCCGCAGTTTTTACATAAGACAGTCTAATCCTTATTGCTTGCC
>DYRX01000235.1:4606-6804 GCA_020718525.1 Victivallis vadensis | reverse complement strand
GGAAAACGGCAACGGGAACGCCAGCGATAGGCAGAACGGCTAAAGGAAAGAAAGGAAACTTGGAAATGAGCATCTTCCTAGGACTGGACAGCAGTACTCAGAGTCTGAAAGGCGTCGTGATTGATTCGAACAGCGGATCCATACTCGCTTCAAATTCGGTTTCCTTCGGAAAAGATTTGCCGGACTTCAACTCTCCCGAGGGCGTTCTACCGAACAGAGATCCTCTTGTAAAGCATTCAAATCCGCTTATGTGGCTGAGCGCGCTTGACATGCTCCTTTCCAAGCTCTCAAGCTCCGGCGCTCCAATGGGGGCAGTGAGGGGAATCTCAGGCTCAGGCCAGCAACACGGCTCTGTCTATCTGTCTGAACAAGCCAAAAACATTTTTTCCTCTCTCGATCCACGCATTGGACTCGCGGAGCAAATTGCACCTGCGCTTTCTAGAAGTAGCTCCCCGATTTGGATGGACAGTTCAACGAGCATGGAATGCGCTGAGATCAGTTCCGCCGTCGGAGGGGAAAGACTCCAGCAAAGCACCGGTTCTCCAGCTATAGAGCGCTTCACTGGCCCGCAAATCAGGAAGTTCTACAAGGAATCCCCTGAATCATATGCGCAGACAGCCAAAATACACCTTGTGAGCTCTTTCCTTGCGTCAGTCCTTTCCGGACGTTATGACGCGCCCATTGACTACGGCGACGGAGCCGGCATGAACCTGCTTAACCTGAAGACAATGAAATGGGACGCGGAAATTTGCAGTGCAAGCGCGCCAGAGCTCATGTCAAAACTGCCGCAGGCAGTTCCCTCAAGCACAAAAACCGGCACACTCTGCTCCTACTTCTCCAAATACGGGCTAAAGCCTGGAATCCCTGTCGTTGCATGGTCGGGAGACAACCCATGCAGTCTCGTCGGCTCCGGTGCCGCAACTCAGGGCTTCGCGGTGGTAAGCCTAGGAACAAGCGACACATTTTTCGCCGCAATGCAAGATTTCAAAGTTGATCCGAACGGGTATGGGCATGTTTTCGGCAATCCAGCAGGCGGCTTCATGAGTCTCATCTGCTTCAAAAACGGATCTCTCGCAAGAGAAAAAATAAAAGAGCAGTATGGGGTTGACTGGGAATTCTTCGGCACTACTGCCTTCGAAAAGACAATCCCCGGAAACGACGGAGACATGATGCTTCCGTTCTTTGTTCCAGAAATAACTCCGCATGTCCTCGATCCGAAGCCTTTCTATTCCGGCTCTAGAGCTTTTTGCACCGGAAAATCATCGCCGGAAAAAATGATAAGGGCAATCGTCGAGGCACAAAGCCTTGGGATGAAGCTCAATTCAAGGTGGATCGGAGAAAAGTTCAAGACCATCCGCGTGACTGGCGGCGCTTCCAGAGCACACGGACACTGCCAGGTGCTCGCCGATGTCTTCGACGCCGAGGTGCAGAAAATTTCAGTCCCTGATTCTGCCGCCCTTGGGGCGGCAATGATGGCCGCCAACGCCGTTGACGGCATCCCATTCGAAAAGCTGGCCTCGAAATTCTGCAAGGAAACTGAAAGCATCCGTCCAATCACGAAAAACGTGGAAACATACAGGCATATGGCGGACAAATTCGAAATATTTCTCTCTGAATCAGTGCATTTCAAGACGTCCGGCAATTTGTGCTAAGCGGGTCAGGGCGCTTCTGCTCCCGCCGCCTTAAGATGGTAGAAATACGCGAAATCTTCCTTGTTTGAAATCGAGAAATCAAGCTTCCCTTTGGAACTTTTTATCTTCCGGCTCTTCCCATCCATCGGAACTCCATTGCAGTCAAGAACTTCCAATGTCCATTCAGGACACTTCGTCTCAAGGCTGATCGTGGCGGATGATGGCTCCATGAGTATCGGAGCATCTCCCTGATTCGCAAGACTGAATTCTTCCCCGAGCTTCGAGTAGAGCTGTCCCTTGTTCCTGGTTCTGGTCGCAAGTCCGATAAGGATGTCGGACGATGCTTCGAGAGGCTTGTCGTCGAGACTGCATGCATATGCCACGCCATAAGCCTTGTCAAGTTCCATGGAAAGTCCTGCAAGGTCATGCTTCCGCCCGGAAAAGAATCCGATCACGCCGCGGGACTTGGGACTCATTATGTCAATGAAGCCATCTCCATAGTTCCAAAGGAGTTCGCCTGTTACGCATTTCAGTGTTTTAAGCGTCTTGTCGTGGCAGAGATCATAC
>DYRX01000235.1:3004-4506 GCA_020718525.1 Victivallis vadensis | reverse complement strand
TACATGAAGTAGGCGAAGGGTTCAGAAACCATGGTCGCAGGATTTCCATACATGCCGAAAATGCTGTTCAGAAAGCCGGGGTAGTCCATCTCGCCGGCAACGAATCTATGGTTTGCGGCGAGATTCTGCATCGCTCCGTATGCCGCCATGAAAGCCGCCGCCTCGACAGTGTAGTCGTTTGGCCAGCAGAAGTTCCATTCGGTGCAGGTGAATGGCTTTCCGGAAGGATGCTGATAAATGAAGTTGAAAAAATTGTCCTCTGGATATTTAGTGACGGGAAGGTTCAAAAAGCTGACGACCTTAGGTGTCCAGCCGCCGTGGGGGTGGAGCCAGTAGCTGTGCTTTCCGCAGAAGTCGAACTTCGCGTTCGCCGCCGTCTGCAGTTCCTGAAGAAATCCCGGACCGCCCCAGGAAGATCCCTGGAAAAGAACTTTGCTTCCCAGCTTTCTCAGCTCAGATTCTACGCGCCCGAACCATTTTGTCTCAAGCTCCAGATAAAACCTAGTCTGATCTTCAATTCTCCTGATGTCTTTTGTCGAGCAATTCGCCATTTCGCTGATTCCGCGCAGGGCGTAAGTCATCTGTCCAAGATTTTCCACCCTGATGTCTATCGGCGACGCCTCTCCTTCGATTTTCCAGGCGCGGTAAATTCCAGAGTCGTCGCTGTACTTCTCTTTTAGCCAGAGATTCCATTTGTCCTGGAGTTTGATTCTGTAGGCAGGTGGAACTGCATCCGCAGTATTGAAAAACATACTGCATTCGTTTACAGCCTTGAACATGCAGAAAGCAGGATCTTCGGCGTAAGTCGTTCCAGTATAAGGATTTTTGTGCGTAAAGAATTTTCTCAAAAACTCCAGGTAAAGCTCCTGATGCTTTTCGTCGTAGAAATACTGAGTGTTGTTCAGGGAATCAATCTTGTCCCATTGGAGAACCCCTGTTTCAGGTCCCCATCTGTGGGAGAAGAGCATGGAAGCCTTCACATAGATTCCCGCCTTCTTAAGCTCGGAGAAGAAGAAGTCGAAGCGGTCGAGACGCTTCTCATCAATGACCGTGGTCTTGGAGCTTGCCGCCTCGTCCGTCATTTTTCCTGAAAAGACATCCATAAGAGAGTGGAATCTAACCTGATTGAATCCGAATTTCTTCAATCTGTGGATATAGTGGGGGACAATCAATTTAGTCGGATAGAAAGCATCCCCGCAGAAGCATGCGCCCTTGAACCTGATGGGTTTTCCGCTTTCTGAAAAAACAAAGTCCTCTCCTTTTGCTTCGAGAAATCCTTCTGAGCCTGCCGGGGCTCTGAAATCGAAGGACTTGGTCCATGGCGCAGGAAATTCATTGTCGTATTTCATGTCAATAGGAAACCAGCTTGAGATGTCCGGCTCCCAGGATTCTGGCAATATTGGCTTGGGAAGAATATCCTTTGCGCTTTTTTCTCCGACAGATAGTCCCAGCAGGACAAAGGAGCCTTCGTTTTTTGCCGCCTGAATTTTGATTTCGGAAAT
>DYRX01000235.1:0-2904 GCA_020718525.1 Victivallis vadensis | reverse complement strand
GCAGAGCACGTAGAGGCATTTTCCCTTTGCGGAATTCGCAGGAATGCTCACCGACGCAGGCATGTCCGGGAATTTGTCTCCTTTCATGAAGATGGCGGCGGGACCGCTTTCAGGAATGACAAAGTCCAGTTCAGCGAACTTGACGGCGCCTCTTGGGAATTTGGCAAGGCAGTTGTCCTTGCCCTGATCGCTCCATCCGCCTTTTCCATCGCCCTCGATATCGTCGGCAAGTTCTCTGTTCGCGAACGGAGCTATGGAAATCGGTGTGTCAGCTCTCAAGCTTGTAAGCATTGGATTCGAAACGGATAGAATAAAAAGCAAAGCCGCGAACAGTTTTTTCATTTAGATAGGAGCCCTAATTAAGATGTTGTGGGAATGGATGGATTTGCTCATAACAGATGCGCATGCCGGAGTGCAATGCAATGTGCCAAGCTCCTCCGGCATGCGTTCGTATTGAACGGTCAATAGTAGTCGCTGTCGCCTGCGGCTCCGGCGGCGGCTCCTCCGCCTTCGCCCGGCTTTTCGCCCGGCTTAAGAGCGCCTCTCGGCGTAAATGGTTCGGTAGTAAGGCATATCGCGTCTATCAGTACCCAAATAGGATCACTGGGCTTCGTTTTCTCAGGATGCGCCCCTGTCACCTGGAGATCAAGCAGATAGGTTCCCTGCTCGAGCTGAACCGGCGCCTGCCTCGTCCATTCGACTGACCTCCACTGTCCGGTGCTTATCTGATCCATGACAGGGCTGTCAAGATCAAATTCGATCCATCCCTGATCAGGAGCAGGCTTGGCAAGAGGCTTTCCATCTGCGTCGGCCTTGATAAAACGATACTTCATAGCTCCAAGATGCCCTTGAAATCCGTGCCTGAAATAGACATGATAAAGACCGGGCTTTGCAACGTCGAATTTCCATACGGCGTAGGAAGGCTTCGGAAGAGTCCCTTTTTCCTCAAGACCATCCAGGGCGTCACCACCACTCAGCAGTTTTGGGTTGTCTCCCTTCAACCATGGATTTTTCTTAAGATTCGTCTTCTGCGCGGATTCGCCTTCAATCCAGATTGTGTCGGCGGCCGAAAGCGAGATACTCCCGGCAACAGCGATTCCTGCAACTGCGCTCCATAGCAACTTTCTCATCTCTTCCTCCTTCTTTTGCGTTAAAGTTATAAACCGGAAAAAACATATATTCTAAGATTTCTCGTCAATGAACGATTTGACAAGCTGAAGCCCGGATTTTTTGCCTGGATTCCTATCCAGCAAGATAAGCTGTTCAGCACTGCGCAGTCCAATTTCCTCCCAGTCCTCCTCGACCGCCGTAACTCTTATTTTTTTCTCCATTGCGCCAAGCACCTTGAGACGGGAGCGCGAGCCGTAATAGGAAATGTTAAGCCCGGAAAAACGCTCCATGAAAAGATCCAGCACGCCGATCGCCTCAAACGCAATGCCCTCATTGCTGAAGACAAGTCCAAGCCCGTCACGACTGTCGGATTCTGAGGAGAGAAAGGCGCCCAGCTTCGCCCTGTTCGGCAAGGAAAGCAGTGAATTGTATTCTAGAAGGCACTCGGAATATGCAATACCAGATTCGGAAGCGCAGTCCGAGAGGGACAGCCTTCTCGTCCTAAATGACGGAATCTTTGCATCTGTGCCGAAATCTCCGATAAAAGCCACTTTTTTAACGCTTCTAGAAAGAAGACTGTCAATTATAAGCCTGGATGAATATGCGTTGTCGGTCGCGACGCATTCATATTCCGATGCCTGTTTTTGATGTCCTGCGCAGACAATGCGTCGCCCCAGTTTGCGAAGTGCGGCAACGAAGGCTGACGGAAGAGCTATGTCGGAGAAAACCAGCGCAGATGAAAAATTTTTCTCTTTCGCAAAAGCTGGGCTTCCCAGAGATGCTTCAAATTCGAAATCGGAAAGGATCTCAAGATCAACAATGCGCCCTGAACTTTCCAGCTCCCTCTTTGCCGCCCTAAGTGTGAGGGTTGACGGTCCGGACGCAGGACCAAGAAGCAGAACAACTGCGTCCTTGCGCGCGGATCCAGACGTCCCAAAGCCTGATTTTGAAGAGAGGCGCCAGCCCTTGGATGGGACTGAGACAAGACATCCATCGTTTTTCAGCATAAGGAGAGCCTGCCTGAGAGTGCATTTGTTCGTGTCCAAATCGGACGCGAGCCTGGCTTCGCTGGGCAGAAATTGACCTTCGCCTATGTCCGAACCCGAAATAAGATGCCTGAGCTTTTCATAGACCCGCTCATACGCCGGGGCTACCCGAGCCTCAAGCCTTCCGCCATTTTTGCGTTTTTGACTGGCCATGTCCGCCCTCAGTCTGCTTGGTTGATAAATAATCGGTATAAATCGGATTATACCATAATATCCGCACTTTTCAAGCTCCTCGAGAAAAAAGACATGAAAAAATGGAAAATCCATCCCGTCTGTGCGGAGGCACTTACGCCGAGCATATCTATGCTCTTTTAGGCTGAAAATTGTAGTTTTGCCGGGCAAGGTCTGGAATTGTTTTTTTGTCCCGACCGAATGGGCATATGAATATTGTCCAAGGAAGTATCGGGAAAATGCAGATATAGTTTTTCATTTTAACAAATTCAAATCGTGAATTTATTTTCCTTGAAAAACTATATCAATCATTCAGGAAATGCACCCCTGGAGGATTCACCAGGAATAATCCGCAAAGGATAGATATAGGCTAGATATGATACTATTTCAGGACGAAATCATGAGGCTTTGCTCGCGTCGTAACACTACGGGAATAAAGGCTTTATAAATGGTCGGGGCGGAGAGATTCGAACTCTCGACCTTCTGCTCCCAAGTCAGAAACTACGTGCTGAAAAGCCCAATAAAAACATAATTTCTCCTATGTAATGCGGTTTTCGCAACAAGCTGCAAAAAGCTA
>DYRX01000025.1 GCA_020718525.1 Victivallis vadensis | reverse complement strand
CTTTCCGCAGACTTCCGCTCCAGATTATCTAATGAAAATTGCACCGCAATTTTCTTAAGGGGAGTTTTTTTCCTTCCAGTCAATATTGCTCCTTGATTGTGCAATCGTAGGAATTTATCGCAACACTTACTGGAAAATATGCAATGTTGGATGATCTCATCAGCCGTCTCCGGCAGGGACACTGGAATGTCATCCATGCGTAGCACGATTAAAGAATGTGGTTTACTGAGCTTTCAGGTCACTCGGGCTCTACTGGGATTTTGATTTTTATGGCACGCGGCTTCACGGATATCTCGATGCTGTCCGAGCTTCCCATGAATTCACCGTCGGTCTGATACTCGATCGGATGCGGCGATGATATTTTAAAAGAAGTTCCCTTCATGTGCTGGACAAGCCCGTCATTTTTGTGGGCGAAACGCCTGATTCCGTGTGGCATACGGCGGCTTCCCAGGATGAATCTGCGAAAATAGTCCCTTCTGCCGGTGAATATCAGCATGTCGAGAAGGCCGTCGTTTGCAATCGCGCTGTCGGTGAAATCGAATTCACCCGCATATATCCTGGTGTTGTTGACAACGACGTTGAAGGCTTCTCCCTCGAATACGCGTCTCCCGGAGGATTCGACTACAATTTCAGAAGGAGACTGCGTGAAAAGCGATTTGACAACATTGAAAAAATAAATGGAATAGCCCCGGAATATGTGGGACAGCAGCGGTTTTTTTGACAATGCTCTTTTGTCAGCGTCCCTGCCTCCGAGCACGACTGCGTCGAATCCTGCCGAAAAATCGTCCACAAAATACCGATCTCCTATTTTCGCAATGTCAATGTGGAAATCCGCTCCGAAGACTGCGCCCTTGAGCGCTCTTGCGAGCGAGTTGCCGAACATTTTGCCGCCGCCATATATTCCGAAAGATTTCGCTACATTGTTCGCGGTTCCGAGAGGAATGATGGCATAGGGTGGCAAGGGGGGTGCGCCTGCATCTTCCATATGGCGCATCATCCCGTTTATGATGGCGCAGTGAGTTCCGTCACCCCCGACTCCGGCAATGCATGCGCCTGTATCCACGCCCTCCCTCAGCACTTCCAGCGTGCGCACACTTAGGTCTCCCTCGCTTTTTACAAGCCGGTAGGAGATTCCCAGGCGGCGCAGAACGGCTTCGATTTCAGGCCACATTTCGCCGGTGATTCCGTCGCCAGACAAGGGGTTGAGTATGAAAATGATTTGGCATTTGCTGTCCATTGAAGCCGATCCGGTTTGAATTTTCGCTCTTGCGCAATAGATTAAGCCCTGCGATTGCAGTTCCCTTTAAGCCATGACGCAAAAACATTGGTTCGTGGGAAGAACTGCCTTTCAGCGTCTCGTACTTGCGCCATAGGATGGGAAAAATCAAGATGAAATTTAAAATTATAGACATATTTGCAGCCAGAGTCCAGACTCTTGTTTCCATTCTATTGTTTTTAGGGCTGACTGCGCACTCCGCACCTTCGTTCGAGGTTGCGTCAGGCTCAGTTTTCACAATCTATGCGTCGGACACAAGCTCCGGGCAGGATTTCTCAGGGTGTCCAAAAGCTTACTATATTCTGGGTGTAAACGGTAAAGCTGTGAAAAAAAACTTGACGGTTCTGACAAAGACCTATCCTTCGGACAGGGTTCTCTGCAAAATGAGCACGGTTCCGGCGACCGGAACTGCAGATCTTTACATTGTTCCGCCCGTCAAAGGAAAGCCCGGATCTCCGGAGCTTGTCAGCTCGGACTTCAAGATCATGCCTCTGTCAATAAGCTCGATTTCTCCCGCCGATGTCTGCTCAGGCATGCTTGTTACTGTTTCAGGAGCTTTTTTCGGAATGCAAAAGCCGAAAATTTCCATGTCCTTCCTGGATCCGATTAGCGGCAAGACGGTTAAAAAAAACTGTGCGATAAAGACTCCTCTCGCATTTCCGGACGAAAATGGTAAGGAAGGCAAAAGCTGTATGAATCTAGAGACGGGCGAGAGCAGGCTTGTATTCTTGGTTCCATCCAAGGCGCCTCTTGCTCTCTGGACTCTGAAGCTGGACAACAAAATTTCCGGATCTTCCGGTGCAATTGAGTCATTTCCTCCGCAGATAAGCTCGATCAGCCCGAATTTTGGATCGAGCGGCGATGAAATCACAATCGAAGGAAACTTTTTCGGACAGCCCGTGCCTTCCGTATGTGTTGATTACAATGTGTCTTCGTCTGAGACAAAATCTAAAAAGTGCGCCATCAAGACTCCTCTCGAGTATCCAGACGCGGCGGGGCATGGAGGAAAAAGCTGTATGGAGCTTGGCACTGGCGCAAGCAGGCTGAAATTCATTGTGCCAAGCGGTCTGCCATCCGGAACATCGCTTGTGAAGGTGATCAATTCGGCGGGAGAATCGGGAATATCCTTCGACTTGACATACCACATCTCGGGATCTGTCTCGCGGGACATCATGAAGGACGTGCAACTGAACCTCAGCAAGGATGGCACTCCGGTTTCAAGCGTATATTCAGCCGCCGACGGATCCTTCAAGATAAATGGTCTTGTCAATGGAGATTACATCTTGACTGCAGAGAAAAGCGGCTACTTCTTTTTTCCGTCCCAATATGAGATCGAGCTGAACGGAAAGAATTCCACTGGCAGAAATTTTGTTGCCACTGCCATGGGCACATACATTGTGATTGATGTAAGCGGCGGTCCCACCGCTCTAGAGTATCCCAGATATTTCTATACGCCGGAAAATGCTCCGACGGGAATATATTCCGACGATGAATACAAGGGGAATCTCATTGCTTTCAGAAAAGTCGAGAATCAGGCGTCTGCCACTTTCAGCATGGGATCCCCGGCAGATGAAATCGGAAAAATGTCAAACGAAACACAGCACCAAGTTACGATAACAAAAAATTACTATGCGGCTGTCTTTGAGACGACCCAGGCGCAATATTGGAATGTCACAGGAAATTCGCCCAGCTACTACCAGGGGGCGTTTATGCCGGTGGAACAGGTTTCCTGGAACGATGTAAGAGGTGGAGACTGGCCTGGAGATCCGTCTGGATCGGGAATCCCCCTGGCTGGTTCTTTCATGGGGCTTCTCTCCTCGAAAAGCGGGCTCGGATGCGATTTGCCGACGGAGGCTGAGTGGGAGCAGTTCTGCAGATCCGGAACGGGCACCGCGCTCAACATCGGCTCGAATCTGAGCAGTGCCGAGAAGGACGAAGCCGCTGGAACTGCCGCATGGTACATGTATAACGCTGAAAACGGACAGCACTCGCCGGTTGGCGGAAAAATTCCCAATTACAAGGGCTTTTTCGATATGCACGGCAACGTATGGGAGCTCTGCCTCGACTGGTATGAAAAAAATTTGGGAAGCTCGCCCCAGACAGATCCTCTGGGCTCCGCCCTGGGCTCGACAAGATCCGTGCGCGGCGGCGCCTGGATCAACAACGCCGGCTCGGTGAGATCAGCAAGGAGGAGCTCTTTCGGACCGCAGGATTTCCAGAATTACTGCGGATTCAGAACAATAGTCAAAGCCTACGGCATATCTGGAAGCATTTCGGGAACTGTCGCGGCATCGGTGAAAATATCCCTCGAAAGCGATCTCATAACTGCAAGTGCCACAAGCAGTTCCGCTGGTGCATACGCCTTCTATGGCATGCCGAAAGGCGTCTACACATTGACTCCGTCAGTGACCGGATACGTCTTTGATCCTCCTAGCGCGCAGGTGGAAATTGAAGATTCCGACCAGAGCGCCGTCAACTTCTCGTCGAGCGGCATGAAGTTCACGATATCGGGAACGATAGACGGGGCGGTCAAGGAGGGCGTTCTGCTCACGGCAAGCGGAACAGCGTACGCGACAGCTACCAGCGACGCAAATGGCGCATACACGATCACGGGGCTGATCAGCGGCAACTACACTGTCGCACCCTCTAAATCGGGCTATTCGTTCAGCCCGGCATCGAAAGATCTTTCGATCTACGGGAGCAGTATTGCGAACATTGACTTCAGTTCCCAGAGCCAATAGGAGAGCAAATGGAAAACGACAACGCCGTATTCGGACTGATCGCAGGGGGCGGAGAGCTTCCGGTCGAGTTCGTCCGCCACGCGTCTGAACATGGCATAGAAAAAATCATATCCGCCGGACTTAGGGATCATACTTCTCCTGAAGTGAAAAGCCGTTCTGCGTGCTACGAGGAGATGAAGCTGGGTGAACTCGGCAAGCTTATCAAATTGTTCAAGAAAAATGGCGTGAAAAAGGCGGTCATGCTCGGAAAGGTCCCGCCAAAACTGGCGGTGACGGACATCCCGCTGGACTTCCGCCTACTGCGCCTCGCTGGAAAAATCCTCGACCGCAGAGCCGACGGTATTTTCGGAGCCGTCGCCGACGAGATCGCCAGGGACGGCATAATTATTCAGGACACTACCATATTCCTCTCGCATCTGCTTGTTCCCGATGCCTGCCTCACTAGACGCAAACCCGATTCGAAGCAGAATATTGACATTTCCTTCGGAGCGGAGATCGCCTGTGCTCTCGGCGACAAGGACATTGGACAGACGGCTGTCGTCTACAAGCATGCAGTAATCGCGGCGGAAGCCATGGAAGGGACTGACGAATGCATACGCAGAGCTGGAAAATACGCGAAAAATGCCGTAGTCGTTAAAATGGCGAAGCCAAAGCAGGACTTCAGATTTGACGTTCCATGCGCAGGACCTGCGACAATTGAATCAATGATCGAGGCGGAAGCAAAGGTTCTCGCCCTCGAAAGCGGAAAATCTTTTGTCCTGGAGCGCGCCAAAACAATCGAACTGGCGGACAGGAACGGAATCATCATTTGCGGATTTCGCAGAAATTCCCTTCAGCGGAATTCCTAAAGGGCTTCTTCAACAAATCAGAACTGCAAGCGCAGCTTTCAAATCAAAAATTCTCGGACGAAGGCAATATAAAAATGATACGAACCTGCCAGTCTCCTCGATGGCGAGATTCAAGAAACAGATTCAACCCCTATATGCGGTATTTGGGATTCATGCTTCTTTTTGCAGTTTTCGCGGCATCTTTTCCACAATTTCCCTGCAACGCCGTCTCTCCACAATCCGCATCAGAGAAGCTGTTCCCCGACTGCGAAGGCTGTCTTGATCATCATTGACTGCTCCAACGGGAAAATTGAACGGTTCGGATCCAAACCATTTTCAGAGGGGTTGCCTCCATGTTCAACATTCAAGATCTGGAATACTCTGATCGCCATCGAGCTCGGGATTCTCAAATCCCCGGACGAAGCTTTCTACAAATGGGACGGACTTGAACGGAGCATTCCGGCATGGAACAAAGATCTCAGCCTCAGGGAGGCTTTCCAGTCCTCCTGCGTGCCTGCTTTTCAGGATTTGGCACGTAAAATTGGCAAGGAGCGCATGCAGTCGTGGATTGATAGAATCGGCTATGGCGACAAGGACATTTCCGCCGGCATTGACGCATTCTGGCTTCCCGCCCCAGGACGAAAGACCATTCTTATATCTCCCATGGAGCAGGCGCTTCTCATGAGAAAGCTTTTGAAAGGAGAACTCCCATTTTCCGAATCGTCCATCTCAGTTCTCAAAGAATTGATGCTGATCGAAAAAACAGAGGGTGGAGATCTCTACGGGAAAACCGGCTCCGGAACAGACGCTCGCGGAATCTTTACTCTCGGATTATTTGTGGGCTTTGTCGAGAGCAAAGGAAAAAAATGCGTTTTTGCCTGTTGCGTCAGCGGCGAAAACGTCATGAGCAAACAGGCAAGATCCATGGTGGAGTCAATCCTAAAAAAAGATAAGCTTCTCAAATAGAAGCAGTTCCTGATGATTTGAGCGGTTTTACCTCTTTTTAGCCTCTTCGTCTGAATCTTCTTTCCAATTCCCTGAACGAGAGGTGAATCGCGGTTGGTCTTCCGTGCGGGCAGGAAAGGAAGTTCAGACGTCTGATGTCTTTTGAGAGTCCCGGGGCAAAGGGTGACTGCCGCTGTACCGCTGTCGCCCCTTTGATCAGGCGTCTTTCGCCATCGGCAAGAACTGTCATGATTGCAAGCATTTTCATCGTTATCATGAAAGTCGTCGGACCTGCTTGTCATTTTCTTGTCCCAGCACATGCGGGGAGCATGGATTGAGACTTGCGTGCTGAAGATTGGCGAAAATCTGTTTTTTTTGAGATTTTCTCCTTGCGACATCGAATCTCAGGGCGATATTCCCTTCTTGCATTTCTTACGAACACGATCCGGCGTAAATCATAAAATGGAGAGATAGCATGTCCGCAAGCAATTTGAGGGAGCTTCTTCAGCTTGGAGTCGATTCTGGCGCATCGGACTGGCATCTTCGGGAGGGTTCGCTTGCCGCGATGAGAATTTCAGGTGATCTTGTTGACACGGATCTGACGACGGACAAAGATTTCATCTGCGAGCTGATCCATGTCATGGCAAACAACGAAATGCTTTCTAGGCTTGATAAATTTGGTGACCTGGATCTTTCCTACGTTGAAGACGGAGTCGGGCGCTTCAGGGTGAACGTCCACAGGCAGAGGGGGACTTTCGGGATAACCATGCGCCATGTGAAATCGAAAATCATGAATTTCGAGCAGTTGGGTCTTCCAATACAGATCATGTCGAAGATCTGCGCCGCCGAACGAGGCATCATAATTGTATCCGGAACGACCGGCTCGGGAAAATCAACGACCCTTGCTTCAATGATGCAGCACATCAACGACACCCAGAGAAGGCACATCATAACAATTGAAGATCCCATTGAATACGAGTTCAAGGACGAGCGTTCTATCATAGAGCAGAGGGAAGTCGGTCTCGACACGGAGAGCTTTCAGAGCGCCCTGGTGCATGTGCTCAGGCAGGATCCAGACATAATAATGGTCGGAGAAATGAGGAACAAGGAAAGTTTCGATGCGGCTCTGCAGGCGTCTGACACAGGTCACATTGTGATGACAACGCTCCATTCGACGAACGCTTATCAGGCGGTGAACCGAATCCTCGACTTCTACAAGTTTGACGAACAGCCGGCGATTAGAAGCGCCTTGTCCATAAACCTTTGCGCGGTCGTCTGCCAGAGACTTCTGCCCAAGGCATACGGAGGCGGTGTCGTACCCGCAGTCGAGATCATGACAAATTCGCCGATCGTCAGAAAACTCCTAGAAACGAACAAGCTCGACAAGCTCCCTGCCGCAATTGATTCGGGCAAGCAGGACGGCATGCAGTCGTTCAACAACGCCCTACTCGGTCTTGTCAACGAGGGACTCGTCACTGAAGAGGACGCTCTCAAGTTCTCCAACAACCCCGAGTCTTTGAAGATGAACCTCAAAGGCATATTCCTGGATACCTCGTCCCAGATCATGGGAGACTGAGCTCTGATGAAGATCTTTGTCAGATGCCCAAACTGGGTTGGAGACATTGCGATGGCTACTCCTGTCTTCAGGACATTGAGAAAAAACTTTCCGGACGCGAAGATTTACGCAGGCATAAGACCATACGGAAAAGGCGTCCTTCTCGGCTCGCCGCGCATAGACGAAATTGTCGCAATGGACGACAGCGCCAATTTGGATCTCTTCAAGCTCGGCATGCGGATCAGGAAAGAAAGGTTTGACATCGGTATTCTTCTGACAAATTCTCCTAGGGGGCTAATTCCACTGCTTCTTGGCGGCGTCAAAAAAATATATGGATGGCGCAGGGGGCTTCAGAAATATTTTGTCCATGGACCTGAGCCGGAGTTTGACGGCAATGGACGCATAAAGGCTATTCCGATGACCGACTACTACATGGAGATATGCAGGCATATGGAGCTGGACATCGGGGACGGTGAAGCGTCGCACACAGAGCTTTTTACCGATCCCGGCGACGAGATGCGGGTTGAGAAGGCTCTTGCGTCGGAGGGCATTCTTGATGGAGATCCGATTCTATGCATGAATCCCGGAGCCCGCTTCGGCTCGTCAAAATGCTGGCCGCCGGAATTCTTTGCGAAATTCGCAGAACTTGCGTCCAAAGAATTCCCCTTCAAGACGGTTCTTGTCTCGGGTCCTGGCGAGGAGGAGCTTGCGAAGAAGATTCTCTCGCTTTGCCCGGTCAAAATTCCGCATTTCGGAAAATTCAATCTTTCGGAGCTGAAATCGTTTATCAAGCGGGTTTCTATTTTGCTGAGCAACGACACCGGCCCCAGGCATTTTGCCACTGCATTTTCTGTTCCGACTCTGGTTCTGCTGGGACCGACAGACATGGCATACACGGCGTACGGGCTTGATGTTACTCGCTTTCTCAAACTTGATCTCGAATGCGCACCGTGCCATTTGAAAAGCTGTCCGACAGAGCACCGTTGCATGCGGATGATAAACCCTGAAATGGCAGTGGCGGAGCTCAAGAAAATGCTTTCAGAATCTGGTTTTCGGAAAAAACTGTCTTTTGCGCCGAAAGGCGGCGTGGATCAGAAGGTGGGCGGCTCAGCATGAAATACAATTTCGAGCCTGTTTTCAAAATTCCGAGCCTCCTCATGAGTTTGAGGGCGCCAGGATCTGCACTGCCTGCGGAATTTGGAGAAAGCGTAAAATTCAATTCGGAAAACGGCTTTGCGTTTCAAATGTCGTGGACTTCAGTCAATCCTCCGCCTCTTGTTGTAAAAACGCCAGGACTGCTTGTCATTGTTTTTGGATCGCCGATAGTGGAGGGTGCCGTTGACAGAGATTCAGCCGCCAGGCTTTTTCTTTCCGAAGCTGGAACCAGCGCAGAGAATGCACTTTCTTTGGACGGAGAATTTCTTGTAGTGCGATTTGATCTGCGCGATGGAAGTCTAAAGCTTATGAACGACAGATTCAACTCGATTCCGTGTTTTTATTTTCAGGCCGGCAAGGATTTCACAGCAAGCCTCTTTTTTCTCGACATATGGAATTTCCTTAAGAAAATTGGCCGTCTCCAGGTGAACAATGAAGCGTTTTTCGAGTTTTTCTGGTTTCAGCGCCTGCTCGGCGTGAAAACGCTCGCAAACGGTGCCTATTTTCTGCCGGACGCGAACATTTTCGAACTCAGAAATGGAGCGATAAGACAGTCCCGTTATTGGAACAGGGATTACACGAAGAATGGTGACAAGCTTGACGAGAATGCCGCCAAACTTGCTGAGATTACACGGCTTTCAGCAGGAATAAAATCAGGTGGTGACGCCAAGCTCGGGCATTTTCTCAGCGGAGGAATGGATTCAAGGATGGTGCTTGCGGCGTTTCCAGACGCTCGTCTGCCGCTATGCTTCACAGTCGGAATATCGGAAAACCGCGAAGTTCGCACAGCAAAGAAGATTGCTGAGGCGCGGGGAGCGCGGCATGCCTTTCTGGAGCTGGATCAAGAACAGTACGGTCTCATAAGGACAAATGCCGTCCGTCTCTGCGGCGGACTTTTCAACTATGATCACGCGATATTTCTGGGCTTTGACGGCGCCGTGCGCGGGGGAGCCGACATTTGTTTCAGCGGCTACGGATTCGACTTCATGTTTCAGGGAATGTACATCCCAGGAAGAAACGTGAAAGTCGGAAACCATGTCCTTTACTTGAGAAAGATGATCGAATTGCCGGATGATCTTGCATCCTGCTTCATCCACAATGCGTCCTACCGGATCAAGGACGCCGACATTTATTCCTTTGTCCGCCAGGATAGGCGCGAATCTCTCGCCGAATTTCAGAGATACAGCGTGGACGAGGTGCTACGTAGAGGGCGCGAGCTGACTCTGGACAAGCAAGACCTCTGGGAATTTCTGACTTTTCACTTCATAAGCAGGCATTACAGCTATCCGAACGTTCTCGCTATATCCAGCTTTGCCGAGCACCGTTCAATCTCATTCTTCAATCGCATCTTCGATCTATACCTGTCTCTTCCTGCGGAGCAGAGGTTCAACGGTGCAATAGAAAAGGCGGCGCTTAAAATCCTGAGCAGAAAGCTCGCAGGAATCTGGAGCGCGAACACGGGATTGCCAGTGACCGCTTCGGCGGAAATCCAAACATTGTACCAGATTGCAAAGGCGGCAAAACGCAGGCTGACAATGTCCGAAGACAAGGAGGAATGGCGCGAAAGGACTTGGCCATCCCGTGAATTCGCCCTGAAAAATCAGAAAAGTCTGAAGACTGCCGCGCTGGAGCTTGTCCAGTCCGGCGTCTTCGAGACACTGTCCTTTTTGGATTGCGGAAAGATCAGAAAATCAGTTCCAGCCTGGCTCAACTCCGAAAAAGTTCCGGGTGTGAGCGGAGACCTGGTGCAAACCTTGGTCTCGATAGGAACATTCCTAAAAAACTGAAGCAGTCAAGACAACAGTTACTCCAGCAAAGAACTGCTTACTTGCGAATAAGTTGAAAAAAATACTGTCTTTGAGCAAAGATTGTTTGACTTTTTCTAGGACTGTGTTATAAATCAAGGTCTTTGAATTGCCTTGTGTCGTGGAAATTTAATCATGGTATAAAATGCTTTATGCGGCTCGCCATGTGATTTTTTATCTTGCCTCCGGGCGAAGCAGATCTTCGCTCCTCGGGAGCCCATCCCTCAAGCTTGCGCTTCTTGTTTTCCTGACCTTGTTTTCAAGCTCCGCCCTTTTTTCGCAGAAGAACGACGCTCCAGCTCAGACCATGTCCGCCCGCGAACTGCGCGCCCGCGCAAATGCGCTCCTCTCGCAGGGAGCTTTCAGCGAGGCTATTCAGGCGTTGGAAGAGCTCATTTCCATACTTGGGGAAAGCAAGAAGAAGGACATTGTCCAGTCAATGGAGGCAATCTACTACAAGCTTGGCGTCTGCCATTTCTTCACAGGATCCTTCAACGAGTCTGAGAAGGCCTTCACAAACTACATAAAAAAATATCCGAAGGGCTTCAATGTAACCGAGGCGAGCGTCTATATCGCGGACGGCTACCGGTTTCTGAACAACCACGACAAGGCTATCAAGGAATACAACTCCATACTGAAAAAATTCGACAGGACCTTGACGCTCGCTCTGAGAATTGACGTGATGTGCTCGCTTGCCAGATGCCATCTTGCGAAGGATGAATGGGCTATTGCAATTCCGCTTCTCCAGGAGATCTACAGGCGTGCTCCCGACTCCTCCAGAAGGAACTGGGCGGCGACCCTTTGTGCGGTTGCGTATCTTAAGGAGAACAGGATCAACGACATCTACGTCATGATTCCGTATCTGCTTGGAGCTAATTCATTTGCCTCGAGAAGCGCGGCGTTCAACATTGCCGCGCTGGAGTGCGGTGACAGGCTTTTCGCTGAGGAGATGTTCAGAGATTCCCTCTGGATATACAGACTTGTGTTTCAGCATGATCTTCTTATCGTGAATGCGGAGAAATTCCTGGCGAAACTGCAGAAGAAATCCGAGCGCACAAAAGGGACGGCCAACTTGCGCGAACTTATGCATATTCAGGAAAGGATAGGGGAGACAGAGGCGGAAATCAAGGCGCTGGAGTCCATAGACAACTACGACAACGAGCTGACATACAGGATAGCGCGCTCCTACATGGAGACAAGGAGATACCGCGAAGCACGCGAAATCTACCTCTACCTGCATGAAACGCTCAAGAAGGATCAGGCGGAGGAGTGTCTTTATTTCGCGTTCAGATGCTGTCTGCCAATACAGGAGTGGAAGCGCGCCTTCGAGATCGGCGAGGACTACATGAAAAAATATCCATCAGGTGAATATTTTGATCCTCTGACGCTGGTAATGGGACAGCTATACGCAAAGCTTCAGGACTGGCCGGAGGTGATTAGACATTTTACAAAGACTCTTGAAATAAGTCCGAAGCATGAAGATGCCGCGGAGTGCATGTTTCTTCTCGGATATGCTAACTTCATGGAGGAGAAGTTCGAGGAGTCTGTGAAATGGCTCTCAAAGATGAACAAGGAGCATCCGGGCAATCCCAGAGAGGAAGACTCCATATACTGGCTCGGAATGTCTCTGCTTTTCGACAAAAAATACGAAGAAGCCTCGATGGAGTTTGATCATCTGCTCCAGCAGTTCGCGGAAACCAACTACAAAGAGGATGCCTCTTTCAGAAGGGCGACATGCGACTATGGTCTGAGCAAATACAAGGAGGCGGAACCGCTTCTCAAGGATTTCGTCGCCGCATATCCGAAGAGCAAGCTTACAGGCGAAGCATACATGATGCTTGCGGACATTGCCGGAGTGGACGGGGATTTGAAACGGTCCGTCGAGCTTTACAAGGAAGTTCAAAATCATGAAATCAACATCGAGCTATACAACTACTGCATGTTCCGTTGCGGCGAAATGCTGTTCAACGACATCAAGGACTATGACGGAACCATTGGCCATTTTCAGGAATACATCGCCAGAAATATGGAGGGATCCAATATTCCGCAGGCAATCTTCTATATCGGACAGGCATACTGGCAGAAGGGCGAGCAGGCAGGTGCTCTGCAATACTTCAAAGAAGCCCTTGACAGATATGGAGACGACAGAAAGGCGCTTGGCATTGATCTTATTCTTGAGGAATGGATTGGCAAAGCTAAGGCGGCGCCGAAAAACATAGGGGATCAGGCTTGGCTCGATCTCAAGACGGCAATGAAAAAGGCTAGGCAGGACGGCCGCAAGGTTCTTTCGCTCAGGCTCCAGCGCGCACTGCTCTACGAGCCCGGAGTCGAGGACGAAGAAAGAAAAAAAGTTTTGGCGGAGATTCTTTCCGAAGAAAATCTGCCCAATGCGGGGCCCGCGGTTCTGCAGTTGATCATTGACGAAGCCGGCAAGCTTGGCAACAAGGAACTTGCCAGAAAGGCGGCGGACGAGATGATCAAGGCCTTCACCGAGACCGACTATGCCTTGGATGCTAGAATGTTTCTTGCCCAGGAGGCAATTCTGAACAAAGACTATGAAAACGCGGAAAAGCATCTCAACGTGATAAGGGAAGTCTTCGCTACAAGCGGAGAGGCCGCCATGGCGCTCTGTCTTCTCGGCGACATGTATTTGGATCAGAAGAAATACGACAAGGCCGACGAGGCATACAAGGCGATTTTAGCGGTCAAGGAGTGGAAAGGGAAGATTTGGCCTGAAGCACTCTACGGTCGCGCGAAAGCGATGATTGGTCTGAACAAGCTCGACAAGGCATGCGCATACCTTGAAAGAATATATCTCATGTATTCCCACTACAAGAACTGGGCGGCGAAGGCTTACCTCCTCAGGGCGGAATCGCTCAAAAAAATGCGGATGTATAAAGAGGCGACCGAGACTCTCGAAGACATGCTAAAGAATCCGGAGCTCGGGGACATGCCGGAGACCAAGGAAGCTGTGAAGGAACTCGAAACTCTCAGGAAGCGAATCTGATATGCGAAGAGAACTGAAATTTATATTTTTTGCATTGGCACTTCATTGCGGACTCTTCCTCTTTTCAGCGGATACGCCGGCACCTTCAGCCGCTTCCTCCAAAAAGGCGGCGGCTCCAATCAAGGAAAATCAGCCAATCAAGGCATATTTGACTGTGGATGCAGTAAAGACTCCGGTTGAAATCATCGGCAGAAACGAGAAAAAGATTCTTGTGAGAGACAGATCCAAGGAAATTCAGTACAACCTTTCTGAAGTTCAGAGCGTTGATTTCAAGGTGGATCTCGACGAGCTCAAAGTCCAGGAGCTGGTTGCAAGAAAGAAATGGGACGAAGCCTCCGCCTTGATTGTCAAAGGGTTTCTCCCGGTTTTCAACTATCTGGATCTTTATGACAACAACGCGGCGGAATATTTGCTCGAGGCTGGCTCCTACATGGTAAAAAGCGCCAGGGAAGACTTGCTCAAGACACCGCCCGTCGGAGGAAAGCTCTCCCCGGAGATAGAGAAAAAATTCACGAACGCGTACAAAATATTCAAACAAGTCGAGAAGGCGGACTGGTTCACTGCCGTCAAAACAGCCCAGCTCAAGGCGGTCCAGTGCCTCCTCTATCTGGGAAACCTTGAAAAGGCGACTGAAAGATTCGAGGAAATCGGCGAGCCTGACATGGGCGATTTGTCCTACGGACTCTACTATATGCTGCTGGGATCAATCCTTTACGAACAGAAAAAAGTCAAAGACGCCCTCGATGCCGGAATCAAGTCTGTCTGCTTTGATACAAAAGATCTGGATTCCTTCCCGGACGCACTTCTGCTCTGCGGGAAATGCTATGAAGACATTCTCGATCCATATCGCGCGAGGGATGTCTATTACGAGACCGCAAGCCTTTTCCAGAAGACCGAATGGGGAGACGAGGCGTTCAAAAAGCTGAAATTCATCATGGAAAAGGGCATGACGAAGAAGCCCGAATCCGTTGACGTGGAGAAGGTGTTTTTCGATTCGGAGGAGGATGTCAACGCCAGCGTGGAGAAGTTCATAAAGGAAAAGGAAGAGCAGGACAGGCTCGAGACGGAGAGACGAAAGATAGAGGAGGAGGAGGCGCTAGAAGAGGAGAAGCGTCAGGAAGAGATAAAGAAGGAGCAGAAAAAGCAGGAGGAAGAGGCTGAAAAGGCGCTCTGATCTCTGGATCGGGATTTTTTGCTTCTTTTCCTGGCAATGATAGTCGGTGTCGGCTCGGAAAATGTTCGAGGCTTGTTTTTACTCAGATTTATAGCTATGTTTTTGAATCAGGATTCAAGCAAATTAAATCAGATAAGGAGTTGAAAGAAAAATGAAACGTCAAAGACTGATTGGCATCTGCGCTGTCATGCTGCTTCTCTCGTTCAGCGTTTATGTGTCCAGCCTCTATGCTCAGGCACCTGCGGCAGGTGCACCTGCGCCAGCCGGACAAGTCGCTCCCCCAAAAAAGAGCGGCATGGGAACGTCTCTTTGGGACATGTGGGTCGTAGGTGGCTGGGCAATGTATCCGATCGGGCTCTGTTCGGTTGCCGCGTTTGGTCTGACTATCTATGGATTCATGATCGCCAGTTCTAGCAAAATGCTTCGCCCCGACCTCTATTCAAATGTTCAGACTTCCCTGGAAAACCTCAATATTGAGGAAGCCATCAATATTTGCGCTGGGAACCCCTGCCCTCTCACAAATATTCTTGGTGCCGGACTCCAGAGAATAAGCCATGGAGAGCTTGACATTTCAAACATGGAAAAGGCGATGGAAGAAGCTTCAATTGAGGAGACTCAGAACGGATTAAAGCCTATCGGCTACATCTCGATCATGGCGCAGGTTGCTCCAATGTTAGGACTGCTCGGAACCGTCAGCGGTATGATCAAGGCCTTCCAGAAGATCGGTATGGGCGGAATGGGAGATCCTGAAAAACTCGCGCAAGACATTGGTGAGGCGATGATTACAACTGCTTTCGGGCTGATCGTTGCGATTCCCGCAATGTTCTTCTACTTCTTCCTCAAAGGGCAGTATATTGGGAACGTCGCCAGACTTTCGAGAATGCTGGGCAACATGACCCACCAGCTTGTGCTTACAACGAAGAGGGGCGTTCCAGCCCAGTCAGCCGACTCCAACAACGCAAACTGATTCCACGACGAAAAAATCCGGAGGCATCTGATGAAAATGCCGATCAAAGACAATGAAGAGTGCTCGGTGCAGATGGCGCCCATGATTGACATGGTCTTTCTGCTCCTTATCTTCTTCATGTGCGCGTCCCATATGGCGACTCAGACAAATGTCAAGCTTGACATTCCTTGGGCGACCAAGGCTGTCATTCCGAAAGACAGACCTGACAGATGGGTGGTCAACATACTCAAAGACGGAAGCATTCTTGAGGGCAATTCCCCCGTTTCCGACATTGAACTTCTTAAAAAAAGCGTCATGGCAAAGGTCAAGGAAACCCCGGATTTGAAAGTATATCTGAGGGCGGACAAGGACTCCCCGCACAAAGAGGTGAAAAAAGTTATGGCGGCGATGGCTGAAGCTGGCGTTGCAGATTTCATATTCGGCGTCTATATCCCGCCTGACGCCATTCCGGAGGTCGCTCAATGAAACTTGACATGCCAGAAATGGAAAATCCGGATCTCAACGTCAGTTCGCTGATTGACATGGTCTTTCTTCTTCTCGTCTACTTCATCTCGACTTGCACACTCGTCCGTTCCGAAGGGGATCTTGGAATAAAGCTCCCTGGAATGCTTGCCCAAGCCGAAGCTGTTGACATGCCGGACGAGCAGATCATAGAAATTCAGGAAAGCGGCGCAGTCTTTCTTAACGGCAGAGAATTTGACAGAGCCGCGAGAACAGAAAAAGAACAGCATGAACTGCCTGAACTGGCAGGCTGTCTTGCAAAATACAGGCTCGCGTGTTCCGCCGCCAAGAATGAGGCGATGGTCACCATCAGCGCGGCGGACGAGGTCAAGCACCAGCGCGTGATTGACGTGATGAACACCTGCGCAATGGCGGGAATCAAGAATGTAACGTTCGGAGCTGTAAGCGAATAGGAATTTTTAAACGGAGGATTGAGATGAAAAAGGAAATGGAAGTTCTTCTGTCCGGAGTCGGCTTCTACAAGCTTTCGGCAAAAAATAGAAAGCTTCTTCTGACGGTACTTGGCATCAGTCTTGGCATTCATCTGCTGGGGCTTCTCGTCTTCGGCTCCATTGTCGTAATGCGCCACTTAACAGAGGAAAAAACTGTCTTTGAAATTCCTCCGACGCCAATGAAGAGCTATGAGCCTAGAAAGCTCGAGCACAAGGTCAAGGTGCAGAAGCGCCAGCGCAGTTCAAGCAGACCTTCTGTGATTCCTAGAATGGTCGCAATGAAGACTGCCGACATTGCCCTCCCTGAAATCAAAATGGATCAGAAAGTTGTAAAAACCAGTTTTCAGCCCAAATTCAAGGCAGTTCAGGGTACAGGAATGGGCGTTGGACTTGGCACAGGCTATGGTCTCGGCGGATTTGGTCCTGGCGTATCGAAATTCGACTTCTTCGGCATCAAGGGAAAATCTGAAAAACTCATGCTCTGCCTTGACTGCTCGATAAGCATGGTAGAGGATCAGAGAGGCGGAATCAAGGGCTATGACCGCGTAAAGGCGCGCTTCAATAGCGTGATAGAGTCTCTCGCCGAGGGCACGCTCTTCAATGTAGTGGCTTTTGCAGATGCCGCGCAAGGCATGGAAAACAAGCTCCAAGTCGCGACCGACGACAACAAAAAGAAGGCGAAGGCCTTCATTCGTCCTTTCAACAGCTCGCTTTCAAATCTTGGCGTCTCCACCGGCAATATAACTGAAGACGGCAAAGGGCTTCCGTCGCAGGGCGGCACAACCAGGCTCGATCTTGCGCTCACCGCCGCATTTCAGCAGGGAGCCGACACTATTCTGATAATAAGCGATGGACATCCCAGGGTTTTCAAAGGGATGACTGCCGACCAGATGCAGGCCTACAGCAATATGGTTCAGCAGTTCAATCAGCAGAATGCAGGCACCCTCGCCAAGTTTGATTCCGAGGTTGAAGAGCAGAAAATCTGGGTTCCTGCCCAGCCTGCAAGACCTGCGCGTCCACCAGGCTCAAAGCCTCTCAAGGAAGGCGAACCTCCGGACATGGGCGAGCCGGCGCGTCCGGCGACAGAAGGGCACTGGGAAATCAAACGAGTTCACAGGGGCGGCGGAAAACGCCCGGAAGCCCCCAAACTCGAACTGCAAGTCTGGACACTCAACGAATTTCTCACCCACCTCAAGATGCTTCACGAGGCGTATTACTTGCAGAAAGGCATGAAGCCGCCGACTATCCACATCATCGGTTATCAGATGGAAAAAGAGGGAGAGGAGTTTCTCAAAGGTCTCTGCAAAGCTTACAAGGGCAAATTCAGAAACGTGAAGTCTCTTAAATGAGCGGTTTCCGAAAATATTCGACGCTTCTATTCTTTCAACCGGGCTTTTCTTGCACATCAGCAATGAAAAGGCTGTCTCTGCTTGCTTTTCTCGTCCTGGCTTCGTCCACCATATTCTCTCAGGAGATCAGAGTCCTGGAAATCACGACAGAGCCGGAGGACAGCGGAAAAGTTATTTATACCGTTAAAATTACGCCGGGACAGACAGAGGACATTGATCTGCTTTCATTCGAGTGCGTCTACCATCAGGAATTTCCTTTCGAAGATTCGAGCGGAAAAAAATACACGAAGATCCACGAGCCTGAAAGCTTCACATACAAGGAAAAAAATGTCCGCCTTGTTGATGAGCTCGACAAGGATTTCAATTTCAGGGTTCCAGCCAGGCTCGATCTGCTCCTCAAGATTTACGGAGACAAGACCTTCAACGAGAAATATCCTGTCAGCGTGTCCTCCATGAAAATAAAAGCCATGAAGGGTGGAAAAAAACTCTGGGAGCACAAGCTTCCAAAGGCGGAAGGAAAATACGTCTGGAATCCAAAAACAAAGAAGCTCGATACTTCAAGCGATCCCCTCTCCTCGAAAGACAGAAATTACTGATTCGGAGCAAGATATGAACAATTCAGCTTTTCCACTTAAGACAGCATTTCTCCTAGCTTCCATTTTTTGTTTTTCCCTCTTTTCAGCCGATCCCTCGCCTCAGCAAAAAATTGACGAACAGGCCGAGCTTGAAAAGGAAGTTCTTAAAAATCTTGAAAAACAGGGCATAAAACAGAGCAATGCGCCAGCTCCTGCACCGTCCAAGCCTTCCGGTCCGACGAAAAAACTGGAAGACAAGGGAAAATATGTCGTCGAGGTAGTAGAGGAGGAGATCAAGGATGAGCCAAAAAAGGAGGAAAAGAAGGAATTCAACCTGAATACTGCGGAAATCTATGCACTCAAGCAGGAGTATATTTCTTCCAGGGAGGAGTCCAGCACAAATCCCCGCGCCAAAATGATAGAAATAATAAAAAAATATCTAGCCGATGCCGAGGCCGAATACGAGCAGAAAAAGAAGTCCGGAAACGTGAAGGGCATGGCAATGGCAAGGGAGGCGAAGACATTGTTTGCCTCATGCCTCGAAGACATGGAAAAAAAGGCGAAATTCGTTCCTCCTGAAAAATTCAGAAAAGATCTCACAGATCTCATGGACAAATTTACAGCCGAATTGACTCCCCTTCTTGACGAAACTAAAAATGCAGAAACTGCTCTGGCTGAAACTTTTTCTGCTAAATTCGCAGAAACGGCAAAACCACAAATCGAGGACATGAAGCTTGACGCAGAGTCGGCGGAAAAACTGATCAAGGAAAAATTCGAGCAGTTCGTAAAAGAGGAAATTAAGGCGCCTGAAGCTCCAAAGACCAGCACCGGTACTGGAGGAGCCTCCAAAGAAGCTGATTCTCCGATCATCGCAAGCAGAGGCGGCGCTGAAAACTGGGTTGACGTGGGAGAATGGTCCGGAGAAATGTACGGCATGGATGTAGTGAACATCCCCTTGAATGTGCAGAACGATGTCAGCGAGAAGCAGATGAGCCCCATGACCGGCGAAGAGTCCGTCCTCAATTACAAGCTCTATTATCCTCTCCCGCCGCGAAGCGACTACGCGATGAGACTCATGAAAATAAAAGACAAGCACGCACCGGACATCATCGAATGGCCCACCCCCGCAAACAATATGACTTTCACTGTCAGAACCAAGCCAATCGCAAAAATGCCCGCCCCGCACGGCTTTCTCCTGCAGGCGAGCCTGCCTCCAAAGGAAATGGCAAAAGTTTTCAACAAGGCGGAATTCGACAAGAGAATGGCACTGAAGGCGCCAGGAAATGCGGGCGCGGGCTCGACATCTTCAGCATCCGGAGCAAAGCAAGGCACGGCTCAGACGGTCGTTGGCGATACAAAAAAGAATTCAGACAAAGATTCAGTAAAAGTCTCATTCTCGAGCAAACCTGACGGAGCTCACATTTATCTTGACAATTTCATGCTCAGCGATCAGCGCGGAAGTCCCTGTGTCACCCCATGCGTTTCACCTGTTTCGATGGGAAAGCATGAAGTAAAATTCATAAAACTTGGATATCAGGACAAGATTTTAGCGGATTTCAATGTCAGCCCAAAGAACAGCAAGATTGCGGCGGAACTCGTTGTAGACCCCAAATTAAAATCGAAGAAGCTTGGCTTTGGAGCAAGCACTTCGAGCGCGAAGCAGACGGGAATCAGCGTTGTCAAGGGGGAGCGGATTTCCGTTGACGCGTCAGGCGTCTGGGCTTCCGGCGAAAAAGGGGAGAAATGCGGAGCTTCAGGCTACGAAAACAATCAGAAGTTTTTTAAATACTATCTGGACAAGGCAAAAGATGCCAGACTCACTGAAAAGTCTCTTTACGGAGCACTCTTGTTCAAGATAGGCAAGGACGGCGACTACATACAGGCCGCAACAGGAAAAGAATTCGTAGCCGACCGCGACGGGGAAATCTACATTGACATAAACGAAAAGCCAGAGCAGAGAAAAGGCAATTCAGGCTCCCTCGACGTCAGCATCATAGTTTTTCCAGCAGGCGCCTCAAAGTGACTTTTTTTCTGAGCTGTCCACTCTCTAACCCCTATCTTTTCTCAATTATTTCAAATCGGAGCATATTTTAATGACGCAGATTTCTTGGTTCCTTTGTTTTTCAGTTCTATTCTATTCGACTGTTTTTGCGCCGGGCTTTATGCCCTTTCTGCCGCAAAATGCCGCATTTTTCCTTTGCGTATTTCTTCTCTCGCTTTCCGTGCTTTTTAAATTTTGGAAGACGGCTTCTGTCCCCCGATCCATGCTTGCATATTCCATACTGGCATTGCTTGGCTCACTTCTTCTTTCCCTCATCTTCTCCAATGATTTTTCTGTATCCTTTTTCGGATCTTATTTGAGAGGCATGGGATTCTCGCAAATCTTTTGTTCAGGCACGCTCTTTTTCATAGCATTGACTGTCTTTTCGAAAGAAAGAACCGCCTCGCTTCTCAGTTTTGCTGGGTTCATATCCTTGCTCGGTGCAATACATGGCGGATATGGACTCTGCCAGGCCTTTGGCTTTGACTTTTTGGAATTGGGCTCTACTATCAACAAGGGGCGCTTCAACATCAGACCAAACGCCTTTTCGATGAATCCGGACTATTTTGGTGCGCAAATGCTTCTCTGCATCTTCCCAAGCATTGCCCTGGCCGTCTCCTCCTATAAAGAAAAACGCGCTGTCCATTCGATCCTTTCAACCATCTCTGCAATGATCCAGTTTTCAGCCTTGATCGCCTCGATGACGAGGGCTTCATGGCTTGGCTTCGCATTCGGCGCAATTGTATTCTCCGCACTTTTCGCATACGTTTTAAGGGGCGCTATTCTACGCTCAAAAAGGATATTCGCACATTCAGCCGCAGTTTTGGCTTTGTTCGTCGTTGCCGCCTCTCTTGTCTTTGTTCTTGTCCCAAAGTTCAAAGACATGGCGGGTGGAAAGCTGTCTTCAATTCTGACCTTCGAGGAAAAAAATCTCTACTCGAAGACTGGCCAGACGGTTCCAATGCACAGACCAATCTTGTGGAGGGACTCGCTCCGCCTCTGCATTGTTCAAACTATGAGGGGGTGCCTTTCCGGCCTTGGACTCGATGATTTCAACAGGCATTTCCTCCCTTTTGCCAGCAAGGAATTGCGCCAATGCACCCTAAAGGAAAACTACGATATTCCGCACTCCCTGCCAATTTCATATTTTGCCACGGCTGGAATCATTGGTCTCTTATGCTATGCGTTTGCAATCTTTTCGATAGTTACAGCAACAGCCAGATATGCATCGAAAACTTTGCGCTCCCGCGAATGCGGATTGGATTTTATTCTGTTCTCCGGATTTTCATCGGCTTTGCTTGGATACAGCTTCAATATGCTCTTTTTTGCCGACGATATTGTCAATCTTTCACTGTTTTTTCTCTACTGTTCGGCTCTTGTCCTACTTTCCAAAGAGGAAAAATCCTGCGATTCCTCCACTGAACAGGACGCAAGCTCCACTTCATGCCATAAATTGGACACAGTTCATAATCCGGCAAGATCCGGAGCAGGAAGCCTCGCCTTCAAAATTGTTCTGATGGCATCCGCAATTGTCTCGGCATCAGGAATTTACGACAGTTCCAAAAAAATCGCCGCTCAATATTACTTCAAAAAGGGTGCGGCGTGTTTTTCTCCAAAAGACGGAAAATCTCCGGACTATGTTCTTGCAGACAAATATTTTGAAAAGGCGGCAGGCATCTGTCCGAGAGAAACCTACTATCCATTTTTCAGAATCTCCACAATCACAATGATAATGAAGTCGCAGTTGGACTCCGGCAACAGAAAAGACGCTGAAGCAAGCTATGGCCGCGTTCTGGAGCTCGCGGAAAAGATCGAAAAAAGAGCATGGTGTCCAGACGAGCTTTTCCTGAAGGTCGGCGCCGCCGCGACAATGATGGGCTTCGTTGGCGACGGAATATCGGCTGTTGAAAAATCTCTCGAATGGGACAAATGGTGGATTCAGGCACATCTTCTCCTCGCCGCTCAGCAACAAATGTGCTACCTGCTTCAGGAAGACCTCGAGGGGCTTCAAAAGGCTTTCATGCACGCATGCATAGCCGCCGATCTCCTGAAATACTACTCGTACACGAACCCTGACTGCTTCAAAACCGCTCTCGTCAATGGTCTCGAACTCTGCGAAATCGGCTCCGGAAACAAGGTGATAATATCAAAGATTTCATCCCTTGCGCTGACTTATGCTGAAGTCATGCCGGCAGAATCAAAGGATGCCATAAACCTTCTAGATCCGGCTGAAAAAACTGCTCTGAAAGGAGATCAGGAATCCAGAGACAGAGTCAAAGCGGCTAAAATAGTTCTTTCTGTCAGAAGAGGGGGAACCAAGCCGGAAGATGCGGAAAAATCCATAAACGCCTTGCTCAAGGCACTCCCCGAAAAAGAGAAATCAGAAATTATTCGGAAGCTTCCGTTTCTCCTGAAGAATTGAGGAATCTTCTGATTTCACGCCTCGATCCGTCAAGGATGCAAACTGCACCGTCTGCAATCTCAAAGACATCTAAAATTATGCATCCTTCGTCAAAAAGATCTGTGCCCGCGATTGTTTGAGCGAAACTTCCATCCTGCGAGTAGGTCCTCACACGAGGCATGCCTTTTTCGGCAGTTATGAAAAATCCATTTTTAGCTATGCAGAGATGTATTGGATTACAGCATCCGCAAAATCCTCCATCCAAACTTGAATCCTTTCCCCATTCCGAAACAAAATCGCCATCATATGTGAATTCCATAATCCTGTGCTTTCCCGAGTTCACGATCCAGACATGATCTGCAGAGCGGTCAATGGCAATGTCAAAAAAGGGACTTGGAATGATGAATCCCCTCCCGTCAGGGCGGATTCTGCCGTCAATTTCTCCAAGCCTCTTTCCATCCATGCTTAGGCGAAATACTTTCTTTGCTCCGGCATCCGAAATGAAAATCATTCCGTCGTCCTCGGCGACCGAGCAAACCATCTGAAGATCCGGGACTGAAGCAATCTCTTTGACAAAGTTCAAGCCTGCGTCATGTAGGACAATTTTCCCGGAAGACGCCAGTATTGCTTCGCCATTTTCCCTTATGCAAATTGCACTCGAGTCGAAATCCGTTTTCATTGCAGAAAGCAGTTTACCGCCGGACGAAAATTTGAGAATGATCTTATTTCCTGCGCAGACGAATCCGCCGTCGCGGGCAGGAGCGCCGCATTTTATATTGAATTGTCCGAATGGAATCGCCTCAATTTCCTTGCATACAGGCTGAACTTTATTTTTTGACATTGATCCGGCATCTGTCTCCTTATAAAACGAATCGCCTTCTTTGCTTTTCTCGGAACTGCTTGTCATCAGAAGAGCAATACCTGCTCCAAGAGCAATAGCGAGGAGGAAAATAGAAATTATATTTTCTTTTATCTTTCGAGCAGGCATCTAGAATCCACAGTCGGGAAATACATGCATTTTCCAAGGCAACTAGCATTATTGTAGTCCATGTATTTGATTTTTCGAGCGACGTCTATATTTCGTTGATGTTTTTTCCGGAAAATCGCGTAACACCAGCATTGCATAGGGCTGTACCGCCCGGGTAAATATTAACCGAACTACTTCGTTCGGCGAACATTTGCATGGTACGGATTCGGTAGACGAACGTAGTTTACTCCTTTGAAACTACCGTTGGAGTTCACGGCTGTTCAGGCGTGTTCTTTCTGGAAGTTTAATTTAATCGTATAGGAAATTGTATTTTTTATACTTTTAGTAATCGTAGTCGCTATCGCTATCAGCGGCAATCGATAAATTTAGTTGAATACGAACCCAGTATGCCAGTATCTCCGAGAATGACCCGGAGGCGTTTTCGGAAAAGCGCTTTGCGTACACGATGGACTAAACACGACACGAAGCACGTGAACGATTACGTGAACGAGTGGTATTGAAGCGGATCTTCCAGACGCTAAAAGATGTAAATAATTAATAATGAATAAGTTAAGTCT
>DYRX01000541.1 GCA_020718525.1 Victivallis vadensis | reverse complement strand
ATGGGGGACGCCCCCGACTGGCCTCAAATCATTCCTGGTCAAAATCCACAATCGCCTACCAGCACAAGCAGAACAAACCTATATCCCTTGCTAATCCCTCAGCCGAGCGGGATGATTACCAAGGGGTTTATTCTTACTTTATTATTATTTCTTACTTTATTAGCTTGATATATACTTTTCACCGGTGTATGATACTCGAAAAGAGGGAGAATCATGATTACGGCTCAGGTTACAAGCAAGGGACAGCTGGTGATTCCATTCAAACTGCGCAGGAAATATTCCATAACCAAGGGGACGCGGATGGTCTTCGATGAGGAAGGTGGCAGGATCACTATCCAGCCGCTCACCGAAGAATACGTGAAGTCCGTCCGCGGAATATTGAAAACAGGCAACGGCCTGTCCGCGACCGAGGAACTCCTGAAGGAACACCGTGAAGAACTCGCCGAGGACAAATGAAGAAACATGCCCTCGACAGCTTTGCGATTCTCGCATATCTCCATGAGGAGCCGGGCGCGGAAAAAGTCCAGCACTTTCTTGTGAAGGCGATAAACGACAAGGCGCAACTCTTCCTCTGTGCGGTGAACTGGGCGGAGATCGCATACATCTCAAAACGCAAACATGGCACTCTGAAATGGCAGACAGCCGCCGAGGCATTGCTGAAACTGCCGATCGAGATCATAGCGGCCGACCTCGAACTTGCGAATCTCGCATCCGACTTCAAGGCAAAATACAGACTGTCCCTTGCGGATGCCTTCGCCGCCGCCCTCGCCAAACTCAAAAAAGCCGAACTCCTCACCGGCGACCCTGAATTCAAGGTATTGGAAAAGGAAATAAATATTCAATGGATCTGAGGCTTCTTTTGGAGGATTTATGCAGATATAAATGAAGCTTGCCATGCAATTTGCTCTCATAAAAAAGAAATCAGTTTTATCTTAACAGCTTAATTATTATGGAGCGTTATATGAATTGGTATTTCCATAAAAAACACCGGGCGAAGCAACCAGAGATTCAATTGTCGGGGAATTTTTTTCTACAGATGCCATCAAGAATCCAGCTGAAGCTTTAATCCGGGAGGGAATACATAATTCATTAGATGCGGCTGTCGACAGTCAAAAATAATGTCAAGGTGATCCCATTGGGGCTTGTCTAAGAAAGTCCCGTTTTATACTCTGACCGTAAACCGTTAAACTGTAAAGCGGAAACTTTTTTCCCACGCCAAGCCGCCACACCGCCAAGATAAAAAGACAAGAACTTGTCCATTGCACAAAGGCGCAAAGACATAACCTGGGAACGCCGAGCTCCAGCGTAAATATTTACTGAACTATCTCGTTCAGCAAATCATTACATATCGGTATCTTGAAGAGAGCCCTTAGCTGGGAACACCGAGCACCAGCTCGGTATCTGGCTCGGACAGTGCCGTCAGGATGACGGCGTTCC
>DYRX01000234.1 GCA_020718525.1 Victivallis vadensis | reverse complement strand
TTCATAGGTTGTGGAGACCTTGGGAATTTGCATCATCAATTTATCTTTTCAAAAGAGGGATTTTTATTTGCGATTGTTTTCAGCACCGGTAACGAGTGCTGAAATTTACAATTTGAACTTATTAAAATGAAAAACTGGCACCAATATTCTTCTAGGATCTAGTGGCGGACTCAAGTTCGCCGCAGGAGGCGATTGAAACTCCCATGTCCCGAAGTATTCCGTCTCCCAGATCGTAGATCCAGCCGTGGATGACAAGGCTCTGACCGCGTCTCCATGCATCCTGGACAATTGTAGTGTTCGCCAAATTGCCAACCTGGGTAACCACATTCAGCTCGCAAAGCTTCCGCTTTCTCTCGTCAATGTCCGGAATCGCATCAAGGACTGCACGGTTCTGATGATAGATGTCCCGGACATGGCGGAGCCAGTTGTCAACAAGCCCGTGCGGCTTGTCCTCCATTGCGGCGCTCACCCCGCCACATCCATAGTGGCCGCATACTATCACATGCTTCACGCGCAGAATGTCAACCGCATATTGGACGACTGAAAGGCAGTTCAGATCTGAATAGACAACAAGGTTCGCCACATTGCGATGGACAAACAGCTCGCCGGGCCTGAGATCAACAATCTCATTGGCGGGAACCCTGCTGTCCGAGCATCCGATCCAAAGATATTCAGGCGACTGCTGTGCCTGAAGCGAAGAAAAGAAGTCAGGCTCTGCCATGCTCACACGCTCCGCCCATTTTCTGTTGCTTTCAAATAGATGTGGCAGTGTCTTCATTTTTCTCAGCTTTCTTTTCGTTTTACAGAGAGTTATGCGTGCAATGGCTCTTTCAACCCTGCGCCCGGCAAAGTATAGCCCCAAATCCATGCTTTGCAATTGACTCCCAGGATAAAATTCAGCTTTTGCTAAATGCACAGCTTGGCAAGCAGAGCCTAAATTTAACCGGCTACGCCGTGACGTTCCAAGACTCGCTATCGTTGTCGTAATCGCTATCGTAATCGGGTTTACAAATTTATCGATTACCGCTCCGCTGATAGCGATAGCGACTACGATTACGAAAATCATAAAAAATACAATTTCCTATACGATGGACTTATTCGCTCAGAATTGCGCAATGCTGAAAACTGCGAATTTCGCAGTCTTGTCCGTGATCGGGGCGGCGCCAGAGCGCCTGATGCCGCAGATCCATAGAATTTCGCGTCCGCCGGAGCAGAGCAGGACAATCGCATTGCTGTCCTTGAATTTGTTGGATCGGACAGCGGAAAGAATTTTTTTCACCCTTGTTGCGCCGTTTCTTCCTCCGAAAGGCAGGATTTTGTCGCCATCCCTACGAGTCCTCAGCAGGAGCACGGAAGGAAGCCGATCCGCATCGAAGCATGCGCAATTTGTCTGCTTCAATGTTCCTGCATCTGGACGGATTTCAGTTATTTCCACTGAAAGCATGCATCCCATGAATTTCTTTTCCCTACGATTCCGCCAGTCCCATTTGGCCGAGATTTCCGCAGGTTTCACCTTACCTCTTGTAATTATGAACGGTGAATTCGCTATCTGCAAAAAGTGCTCCCCATCGAGAGGGATTAAAAACTTGTCCCCTGAAGACGGATCTGCAATTATTTTGGAGGTTTCCTCCTCTATCCTTTTCAAAAGTGAAAACGACGGAATGAAATCCCTTCCAAGCCTTTCCGAAAGCCAAAGACGCGCAAGCCGCGCCCGCATCGCCGGATGCTGTCTCATGAAGAAATCCGGAGTGAAAGCTGCAGAGTCTGAAATTCCATTGAAGATTCTCAGAGCTTCCGCCTCGATAAAATCCGTGTCCTCGGAAATGCATTCAAGGGAAATCTGAATTCCTCTCATCGCCGAAGGACAGCGCTTCCTGATTGCACCAAAAACTGAGCTTCTCAGCATGTTGCGCCTGAACTTCTCATCGTCGTTCGAACTGTCATGCCTCCAATCGCGGACCCCGTTTCTCAGAAGAAACGCCTCAATCTCCTTGCGTGGGAGCGAAAGGAGCGGACGCAGTATCGTCAGACCTAAAATTTTGCGGACTTCGCGGAGCGAGTCCGCACCGCTCAGATTTGCCCCGCGCATCATTCTGAGCATGAAACCCTCCGCCCTGTCGTCGGCATTGTGCCCGAGTGCTACTGCGTCTCCGGGAAGATCCGCAATCTTTTTCCAGACCTCAAGACGCAGTCTCCTCGCCGCCTCCTCTATCCCCTCGCCACCACTCATTTTGCGTGGGACGTCGAGCACAACAGTTCGAAGACTGACAGATCTTTCATCACAGAAATTTTTACACCATAGCGCGTCTTTGCGGCCTTCTTCTCCGCGTAGTCCGTGCTCGAAATGGACGGCATGAAAAGGAATTCCCTTTTCCAGCGAAAATTGATGGAGAAGGATGAGCAGGGCACTCGAGTCGGCCCCACCGCTGAAACCGCAGAAGATGCGCTCCGGCTCAGGCTTGAGCCTCTCAAAAAAATCCTTGATGACCGCTTCAGGATACAATTTTCACCGTCAGTGAATGAGATGTTTTTTAACCAGGCAATGTGAATTTCTGCAATTGCCGATGTATATTCAAGCCCAAACATTTAGCATTGATTCAGCGCTTTGCAAACTAAGCCTCGGGCTAAAAGGAGACTAGAAGCATGGAAAGATACGTTGTAGGAATTGATTATGGCACGGATTCGGCAAGAGCCCTGATCGTCAACCCTGGAAACGGGGACGAGATCGCTTCGGCGGTGCATTCGTACTCAAGATGGGGCGACGGCAAGTTCTGCAAGGCGTCCGAAAATGTTTTCCGCCAGCATCCCGCCGACTACATCGAGGCGCTCGAGTCCAGTGTGAAGGCCGCCCTCAAAAAGGCAGGCGCATCGGTTGCTTCTAAAATTTCCGGAATCGCAGTGGACACAACCGGCTCGACCCCTGTCGCCGTTGACAAGGAATGCTCCCCGCTTTCATTGAAAAGCGAATTCAGGAACGATCCCGACGCAATGTTCATCCTTTGGAAAGACCACAGCTCCGTCAGAGAAGCCGAAGAAATCAACGCTCTCGCCCACTCTGGAAAATTTACCGACTATACAAAATATTGTGGCGGCACATATTCGTCGGAATGGTTCTGGGCAAAGATTCTGCATACGATCAGGGTCAACAAAAAGGTCGCGGACGCCGCATATTCCTGGTTAGAGCACTGCGACTGGATCCCAGCTCTTCTGACTGGATGCAAGGACTGCGCATCCCTCCCGCGAAGCCGCTGTGCCGCTGGACATAAGGCAATGTGGCACAAGGAGTTCGGCGGACTCCCTTCCGACGACTTCTTGAAAAAGCTCGATCCAAGGCTCGCCGCCCTTAGAAAACGCCTCTACTCGGAGACCGCCTGCTCCGACCGCTCCGCCGGCGTCCTTTCACCGGAATGGGCGGCAAGGCTCGGAATCAAAAGCAAGGACGTGGCAGTCGCCGTAGGAGCCTTCGACGCCCACATGGGCGCCGTCGGAGGCGGAATCAAGGAGGGCGCATTGGTCAAAATAATCGGAACTTCAACCTGCGACATGATAATCGCGCCAATGCCAAAAAAAGAAAAGCTGATCAGAGGAATATGCGGACAGGTTGACGGGTCCATCATTCCCGGAATGCTCGGGCTTGAAGCCGGACAGTCCGCATTCGGCGACTTCTACGCCTGGTTCAGAAATGTCCTGGCGTGGCCTCTAAGAAACGCGGACACCCTGCAGTCCAAAAAAAGCCTGGAAACCATTGAAGGCGAAATAATTGCGAAACTCTCCGACGAGGCGAAGCGCATCCCCCTGGAGAAGGGAGTTCCGCTCTTCACAGACTGGATAAACGGAAGAAGAACTCCCTTCGCGGATCAGACGCTCAAGGCGTCGGCATGCGGCTTCGAGATGGGAAGCGGCGCGCCTGAAATCTTCAGGGGAATAGTCGAGGCGACCGCCTTCGGATCGCGGCGCATCCTGGAATGCTTCACTTCGCAGGGAGTGGATGTCAGGGAAATCATCGCCCTCGGAGGAATCGCGAAAAAATCTCCATTCGTCATGCAGACTCTTGCCAGCACCATGAACATGCCCGTCAAGGTCGTGAAGTCCGAGCAGGCATGCGCCCTTGGCGCGGCTGTATTCGCGTCGGTGGCTTCGGGAATCCACCCTAATGTTGGAGAAGCGCAGAGGAAAATGGCGGGCGGCTTCGAAAAGACCTATCGTCCCGAGAAGAAGTCCTCGGAAATTCTATCCCTCCGCTACGAGAGATACCTCAAACTGGCTGAAGCGAGCGAGAAGGAGCTCAAATTTTGAAAAAATACAGTGAAATAAGGGAGCTTGCCTACTTGGCGAACATGGAGATTCAGGCGAAGGGGCTCGCAATCTACACCTTTGGAAACGCGAGCGCCTTCGACCCAGATTTGGGACTCTTCGCCATCAAGCCGAGCGGAGTCGAATATGGAGATCTGTCCCCTGACATGATGGTCGTAGTTGATCTCGACAACAAAACAGCCGACGGAAAGCTCAGACCCTCCTCCGACACGAAAACTCACTCGCGACTATACAAATCTTTCCCGGGAATAGGTGGCGTCTGCCATACGCACTCAAGCTTCGCGACAGCCTGGGCTCAGGCAAGAAAATCAATCCCGGTGCTTGGAACTACGCATGCCGACCATCTTCCAAATCCTGTCCCATGCACCGCCGACATGAGCGATGAAATGATTGACGGCGACTACGAGGACATGACAGGCCGAGTCATTGCCGAAACATTCGCATCTCTCCGCCTCGACCACCTTCACACGCAAATGGCTCTCGTTGCCTCCCATGGCCCCTTCACCTGGGGAAAAAGCGCCGCCACCGCCGTTTACAATGCTGTAATTCTCGAAGAAATCGCGAAAATGGCGCTCTACACTGTCCAGATCAATCCTGGCCACGGGCGGATTCCCGAAAAGCTCATTGAAAAGCATTTCTACAGAAAACATGGAGCTGGTGCCTACTACGGACAGGAAAACATCAGCTCCGCCCCCAAGATCTAAGGAAATGGAAATGTCCTCGCCAATTTTGCCCGCCAAGGACATGGACGAATGGCGGCAGAGAAGCGCCTTGCTCTATGGAGACGACGTTCTTGCGAAATTCGCAGGGACAAAGATCCTGATCGTCGGTCTCGGGGGAGTCGGTTCAGCCGCCGCTGAAATGCTCTGCAGAGCCGGAATCGGCAGAATGAGCCTTGTGGATGGAGACAGGATCGAGTCCAGCAACAGGAACCGGCAGATCATCGCCCTGAAAAGCGTCGAGGGCGAGCTCAAGACAAAAGTCCTCGCCGCGCGGCTCCGCGACATCAATCCGGAAATTTCATTGTCCGAACATCCCATCTTCATAAGGGACGAGCTTACGGACAAGATTCTCGACTCGGACTCCTTCGACTTCGTTGTTGACGCAATTGACAGCCTCACTCCAAAGACCAATCTAATCGCCAAGTCGCTTTCGAGAGGCCTTCGGATCGTAAGCTCGATGGGCTCCGGCGGAAAGACAGATCTCTCTATGATTCGAGTGGCGGACATAGAGGAATCCTTCAACTGCAGGCTGGCTAGAATGCTTAGAAAGCGTCTTCACAGAATGGGAGTGAGAGGCGGATTCAAAGTTGTTTTTTCTAGTGAACAAAGCGGAAAAGAAAGCATTCTGACGCCTGAAGACGGTGGCAGGAGCATCGTCGGCACAGTCTCATACATGCCCTTCGTCTTTGGCGCCCACTGTGCGGCGGAAGTGCTCAGATCGGTCGCTGGGGACGCAGTATTTGCTACGGAAACAACGTCAACCTGACGAAAAGATAAATGATAGAAATCTCCTATAATTTTCCAATGGGATTGAAAGCCCGATCTTTCCGACTAGCGCGCATAAATAGTGCGGCTTGAAAGTGACGCCGAATCTGGAGGATGTCATGTCCACAACCATTGCCGAGTTCCATCGTAAATATTCACTGAACTGCGTCGTTCAGCGCATCTTTAGAATGAGGTTCCGAAAATGGCAGGGAAGCAAAAAGCTTGGCGGTGCACTGTCTGCGGTTATATCCATAACGGCGACTTTGTGCCCGACTTCTGTCCGATTTGCGGCTCGGGAAGCGGCTACTTCGAAGCCTATGCGGAGCCTCCCGGGCAGTCTCTGAAAGAAGAGACGGCGGACAGATGGCAATGTCTAAACTGCAATTATGTCCATGAAGGTGCGACAGCTCCCGACTTTTGTCCTGTCTGCGGTGCCGAGAAGGATAAGTTCGAGCCTGCAAAAAAGGCGGATATTTCAGGAACGGCCTCGAAGTTCAAGATTTTGATAATTGGCGGCGGAGTCGCCGGAGTTTCCGCCGCTGAAACTGCACGCAAGCTTTCCCCGGATTCCGAGATAAGCCTTGTCAGTTCTGAAACCGAACTTCCCTACTACAGACTCAATCTTACGCGCTATCTTGCTGGTGAAATATAGAGAGACAGCCTTCCGATTTACAAGTAGGACTGGTACAAGGAAAACAAAGTAGAGCTTGTTCTCGGTCTTTCTGCGGACAAAATCCTCTCAGATAAGAAATCTGTCATTCTTTCCGACGGTCGTGAAATGGACTATGAGAAGCTGATCCTATGCGCCGGCTCCCACCCGTATATTCCGGCAATGCAGGGTATTGAACTTGACGGAGTCTTCACGCTCAGGACTGCCGATGACGCGGACGAAATCCTCTATCGTGCAAGGAAGGGGGCCAGTATAGTCGGAATCGGCGGCGGAATACTTGGGATGGAATGCGCAGGCGCACTTGGCAGGCAGGCGGCGGACATCGTTCTTCTTGAAAGTCATAGTTGTGGACAATCATCTGCGAGCTTCGCAGAACGATATTTTTGCGGCAGGCGACATCGCCGAACACAACGGCATCCTCTACGGCTCCTG
>DYRX01000233.1 GCA_020718525.1 Victivallis vadensis | reverse complement strand
CCTGCATTGATCTCTGCGGCACTGCCGGCTCTGCCGTACCACATCTTGAGGAAGGCAGACCGCGCATGCACCAGGAGCTTGTGTTCATCTTCATGAATCTCCGCGGCTACTGGGGGTCGGTCAGCGACAGCGGCGCGTGCGAGAGGATGCGCGACTAGATGACGCGGGGAGCGACTGAAGGCATCGGGAATCCGCAGACCTGCAATGTATGTTTCAATCCCCGCTCCCCGCGCGGGGAGCGACAAGTAATTATCGTAGGTGCTATTTTCAGAGAAAAGCCATAATAAAAGCCAGCAAATGGAAACCCTATTTCCTTACAGGTCCTTAGTGCTCAGGGATTTGGATTTAGCTTGCCGGCAATGTCCACCTTGATTTGATCACAAAAATTTTTGCCCCTACCCATACATTATGCTAACACATATTTGCTATATTTACATGATATAATAATTATAATTACTTTATTTTATTTATGCAATATGCTAATATTGTGAATATGAGAGATTGATTCTTGCGGTGATTAAGCTGTTTGAAGGACTTCGAATTGCTAGACTTGTCATGACATTATTTGTATTGGCGAGGAAGATTTGGATCTGGAGATAAAACAATTTAACGCGGGAGAAAGCTCATGAAAGAGTCAGAGGAAGCAGGGAAAATTAACGGAGAGGGAACGGACTTGTTTTCCGATCGCAAGGAGTTTCTCGGTGCGCAGAAAATTAGATTTGAGGACATGAAGGAGCACATGAGCGGACCAATAATTTCTATTGCCTTTCATATTGTTCTCATCTCGTTTCTTCTCTCGATGCTTGTGACAAGCAGTCCCCCCGAGCGGGATGAGATTGAGATCGAACTAATAGACATGCAAATTGTTCCGCCTGAAAAGCTTCCTGACCTTCCGGACATTTCCGAACCTGTTGAAAACAAGGATTTTGTGAGTGATTCCGAGACGAATATTCCTGAACCCTCTCCCGATGCGCCTGTCGAAGTCGAAGAGTTCAACTCAAAAGCCCTCAGCATTGATATTGTTGTGCCAAATATCTTGAATATAAAGACTTCCGGCACGCCTCTCAAACTGCCAGAGTCAATGGCAGGAAGAAGAGGTCCGCAAAGAGAGGCGGCTAAGAAAAAATACGACGTGTCTTCCAGGACAGAACGGGCTGTGAAGAAAGGGCTGATATGGCTTAGGGATCATCAGAACAGCGATGGTTCATGGGGACAGGACAAGAGCAAGTCTCCGGCGCTCACGGCAATGGCGCTTCTTGCCTTTCTGGCGTATGGGGAAACTCCAATGTCGGAGGACTTCGGACACTGCGTGCTGAAGGCCATCAAGAAGCTTGTATCCTATTCCGAAACGGCAAATCCAGTGGAGGTCTGCGCTGGAAACGGCTACGGGCACATGATTGTCACCTACGCGCTTTCGGAAGCCTATGCAATGACTCAAGTTCCTATGCTTGAATCACATATGAATAGAATGGTTGGCTACACGATCAAGGGACAAAATCTGTCGGGAGGCTACAATTACTCGTACAACAACAGTGGAGGAAGATCCGACACGTCCGTCATAGGCTGGGCATGTCAGGCAATGAAGGCGGCTCTAGCGGCGGGCAGTGGAGAGGCGGGACTCGAAACTGCGATGCAGAAATCGGCGCAGTGCCTGCTCAATCTTCAGAGCGCAGGCCGGGGCTTTGTATATTCGACAGAAGGACTCAAAGCAAATCCTAAGCTCGGCGATGGCGGCTGGCAGACAAGTCCGATAGGTGCGCTCTGCCTGCAACTGCTAGGGGATGGCTCCGCTCCGGAAGTGAGGAACGCAATGGCGCTTATGCTTGAAAGGCAGAACTGGGTGAACTGGAAAGGAGAAAATGGTGATGGCAAGCATCTGGAATGGGCGCTCTATCGGTGGTACTATCAGACGCAGGCATATTTTCAGCATTTCCAGGGGACTGGCAAGGAGTGGAGAGAGTGGAACAGGATGTTTACAAGCGAGCTTCTCAAGAATCAAAAGGCAGACGGTCGCTGGGAGACTCCGCTGATGGATTTCAGAAATTCATCTCGAAAAAGCCAAAACCATGAGAAAGGGCACGGCGAGGACATGTTTCTTGAAGATGACAATCCTGTCTATGCAAGTTCGCTTTGCTGTCTTATGCTAACGGTTTATTACAGATATCTGCCGACATACCAGGTTGCAGGAAGCAAAAAAGACCTTACGCTCGTGTCAAATCCTGCGCAAAAGGATAAATCTGGAACTTTTCCGGAAACTGGCGCACGCTGTGAAAGCGCAATCATCATAGAATGAAAACAGGCATGAACGTCTTGTTTCCGCTCAAAAAAAAATCCCTCCTGACTTTCGGCAGGAGGGATTCTTGTAAATCAAAAGGAACTTATTCGGGCGTGTCAGCCTTTTTCTCGGCTTTCTTTTCCTTTTTCTCCTTCTTTTCCTCCTTGCAGGGGGCTACAATGACAAATTCATCAACTTCGATGAATCCGTCGGTGTTCTTGTCAGCTTCGGCGCCTTTTCCGGCTTCCAAAACATAGAGGGCCTCGTATTCTGCAACACTGACTTTGCCGTCGTTGTCCTTGTCGGCCTTCTTCATCTGAGTTTCGATCTTTTTCGACGAGTTGCATGGCTTGCACGCGCCTGCTGGAGCGGGGGTAGCCGGTGCCGCGTCTTCCGCCGATACCACCATCGAGAATGCCATTGCGCACACGAGGGACAGACCAAGAATCATCATCTTCATCCTGACTTCTCCTTAATTTGGTTGAATAACTGAGCTGTACACTAGCATTTCAGGAAAAGAAGTCAAATCGGCATTGCAAGTTTTAATTTTCTTCAAAATGGGCTATCTTGATGCTGTTCTGTTCCAGGCATCTATAGGCAAGCAGACAAAGAAAAGGGGCGGCGATGAAAAAAATAGCATCTTTCATTGATCACACATTGTTGAGGCAGAATGCGACAAAAGGTCAAATCATCGAAATCTGCGACGAGGCGATCCAGCATGGATTCGCGTCTGTCTGCGTAAATCCATTCTGGGTTCCGACAGTTTCGAAGAAGCTTTCAGGGGCCGAAGTCAAGACCTGCGCAGTCGTTGGCTTCCCCCTCGGCGCAACTTCAAGCGATGTGAAGGCGTTCGAAACGCAATGGTGCATCCAAAACGGAGCCCGCGAGATAGACATGGTCATGAACATTGGCATGGCGCTTTCCGGGGACTGGGATTTTGTCCGCGGAGAAATTGCGAAACTCGCAGAAATAACAAAAGCCAACAAGGCAATTCTCAAGGTGATCTTTGAGAACTGCCTCATAAGCAAGGACGATATCGTCAATGCATGCAGGGCTTCAGTTGTCGCAGGCGCAGATTTTGTGAAGACTTCGACCGGGTTCTCGACCGGTGGCGCAACAATGGAGGACCTCAGGCTGATGCTCTCAACGGTTGCGGGCGCCTGCAAGGTCAAGGCATCCGGCGGCGTTAAAAACGCCGATCAGGCTCAGGAAATGATAGCTATGGGAGTCGCCCGCATAGGAACAAGCTCGGGAGTTCAGATTGTTTCCGGGAAGACCGCCGAAGGCGCATATTGAGATTTGCCACGCATTCAGCAAGGCAAGCAATCGCTGTGGGCGAAGCGTCGTCCCTCGTCATTCCCTGTAATTGCAGGACTCTCTTGATAATGCTCCAAACTCGATGTCGGTTTGGGAGCTTTTGCTGAATCTCCCTAAAAAGACGGGACGGCTCTTATGAAAATTTGCTTTGTCTGCGACGACCTCATGCTTGGCGGCTGGACATCGCTAAGGGACATGATGCTACGGCTTGCAAAAAATGGAGTCGAGCTTTTCGCAGTCTGTCTTTTCGGGAAAGGCTACAATGCCGAGCTTCTAGAAAGCGCCGGGATAAGAGTCTTCTGCCTGGGGCTGAACAAATTCAATGCGCCTTTTAAATTGATCGGACTTGTCATGCTTCTGCGCAAGGAGTCCCCGTCAATCGTCCATACAAATCTGCATTATTCGGACATTTTCGGCCAGCTCGCCGCGATGCTGGCAGGAATTCCTGGAAGAATTATCCACGTCCATTCCTTGGATGAAAAATGCAGATTCGAGTTTAAATTTCTTAAAAAGATGATACTGAGAAAGGCAAGTGCCATTATTTGCGTTTCGGAAAAGCTGAGGATCAATTTTTTGAAAGAATTTCCGGACGAAGACGGAAAGGCGGAAGTCCTCTACAATGGACTGGACATAGATGGGATTCGCGAAAAGTCCCGCTCTTCTGCGCTCCGTAAAAATGATTTTGGAATTCCCAAGGATTCCCTTGTCGTATTGACCGTTGCGCATTTCAAATGGCAGAAGGCGCATGAACTCATAGTGCAAAGCGCCGAAATGATGAGAGGGCAGGCTCTTAGCTTCGTTCTGGTCGGGCATGGACCACGGAAAGAAGAAATATCCAGCATGATTAGGAGAAAAGAACTTGACTCGCATTTCGTCATGCTCGGGGCAAGAACAGATGTTCCGGAGCTCATGAAGATGGCTGATGTTTTTCTTCTGCCATCGGTGTCGGAGTCTTTCGGGATTGCCTTGCTCGAGGCTTTCGCGTGCGGAGTTCCGTCTGTCTCCACCAAAATTGGCGGCATAGCGGAATTGGCAAGGGACGGCCAGGACGCATTGCTCGTGGAGCCTGACGCAGGACAGATCTGCGCCGCGCTTGAGAGGCTTGCCAGAGATCCTTCCCTAAGAAAGTCCCTCTCCGTTTCGGCATCGGACAGAGCCGCCGAGTTTGACATAGCATTGATTGCAAATCGTTATCTACAAATATGTTCGGAGATCTCAAAATGTGCGGAATAGCCGGAATAATTTCAGCGGATGCGCTCAGTCTCGGCAGACGCCTTCAAGATGTCTGCGATCGGATGAGCCATAGAGGACCGGACGACGAAGGATTTCTTTCCTGCATGTTCGGACAGAGGAATCCGCCTTCGAGGACGGCGCGCGCGACAGACGAAGCCGGGAACCTGTTTTTGGGGCACAGGCGCCTGAGCATCATTGATCTCGCGGGGACGAGACAGCCACTTGGCAACGAAAACGGCGAAGTCTGGACCGTATTCAACGGCGAAATCTACAACTACGCGGAATTGGCGGCTGAACTCTCGTCGAAAAGGCATATTCTCAGGGAGAAAGGTGACACCGAGGTCCTTGTCCATCTCTGGGAAGAATTCGGCGAGGGCATGCTGGAAAAGCTTGTCGGCATGTTCGCATTTGCAATATTTGACTCAGGAAAAGAGACACTTTTTCTTGCGAGAGACCGATTCGGTCAGAAGCCACTCTACTACAGCATGCCGAAAAAAGGCCTTTTCATTTTTGCATCCGAACTGGATGCTCTCCGGCACTCGAACCTATGCTCGGAAAATATAAACAATAATTCAATCGCCAGATTTCTGAGATACGGCTACATCCCATCGCCGGAAACGGTCTATTCCGACATCCATTCACTGCCGCCAGGGCATTGCCTCGTCTATAAAAATGGAAATATCTCAATCCGCAAATATTGGAAGCCGTCGGTCCGCGGGGAAAATTTCCTCGACATCGAAAAAGTCAGATGCCTGATTGACGAATCGGTGCGGCTCAGGCTCAGAAGCGACGTTCCTTTTGGAATTTTCCTCTCCTCCGGAATTGATTCGGCGCTGATTGCCGAATCAATGAAAAGACAAAGCCCGGGAACGGCAAAAAGTTTCACCATAAGCACTGGAGGCAACTGTTTTGACGAATCAGAAGGAGCCCGCCTCAGCGCTGAGCACATCGGCACAGAGCACCATCAAATCATGGTCAATCCCGACTTCGTGTCAAGCGCTGAAAAGCTTTGCGCTCACTTTGGACAGCCCTTTGCGGACCATTCATCCGTTCTGACATACTATGTGAGCAAGGGAACAAGGGAGCATGTCACCGTCGCCCTGGGAGGAGACGGAGGCGACGAGCTTTTCGCAGGCTACCCCGCCTATTTCAATCTCGGCAAATATGCGGCAATCAGCATGCTTCCAGGCCCTCTCAGAATTCTGCTTGCGAAATTCGCAGGAACTCTTGGCAGGAATTCTGAATCTCCAGGCCGCATCTTCGATTCTATCATGTCCGCGGCAAATTTGCCCGGCAAAGGAGAGGAAATGCCCTCCCTCTTCCATTCATATTGGAGAAAAATCTGCCTCAACCCCGAATTCGCCAGGGAAGTATCCGGCGAAAATGAGCTCCACCTCCAGCGCTTCAGGAGATATTACGGCGAAGCGGAATCAGACGATCCTGTCGAAAGATGGTTGGAAGCCGACCAGAGGCTCTATCTGGCCGACGACATACTCGTGAAGGTGGACATCAGCTCTATGGCGGTTTCCCTCGAGTGCAGATCGCCGTACCTCGACCACCGTCTGGCGGAATATGTGAACAGCGTCAGACTTCAGGACAAGATCGGCTCCGGAATTCCAAAGAAGATTCTGAGGGAAATCGCCGCATCCGCTTTGCCGCCTGAAACCCTGCGGCGTCCGAAAAAAGGCTTTTCTATGCCATTTGGAAGATGGATGAGGAGAGATCTGAAAGACTGGATTCATTCGACTATCTTCGACGACCCCGATCTTTGGAAGCCATATTTCAGAGAATGCGAAATTCGCAGGATATGGAACCAGCACCAGTCCTGTGAAAAAGATCATCAGGGAAGACTTTGGATACTCGCTTCGCTTTGCCTATGGCACAAACACTGCGCCCGCCCCCCGGCGAAGCCGTCAAGCCGATAAGCGATGAACTCGCATTGCTGAAGGCCCGCGGTTTCCTGCACCGTCCCTACAGGACGCAATGGCTTCCATTTTCCAGCCCTGGGTTTGAAAAACCCCAGGCTATACCACATAGCCGCGTTGCGGCTGAAAACACTGGAAAAATAATTGCACAAAATTACCAAACTAGAGTCAGTTATTACAAGATGATTCC
>DYRX01000540.1 GCA_020718525.1 Victivallis vadensis | reverse complement strand
CCCCAAAAGGCTCTTGGCATTTTAGATCCCAAACAACACAGCCCGAATATGCACATTATCCGGCTGGGGGCTAAAATCCTTCGCAATCCTGAAATAGAGATAGAAGCCGAGCGCTGGCGAGAGTGCAACGGATAGGAAGACCATCCCGATGTTTGGGATAGAAAAAAGTTAAGAGTTGACAGATGGAGAAATCAATGTTGAACCATTCAGAATATTAGAAATTAGGATTTTTGTCATAAAAAAGGATAAGGGGAATGGAAAAGAGTGGGGAAAGAACTAAAAATAGTGCTCAACTATTTTTATCCCAGAACAACTATCTGAACGGGCTGAAATGCCTGAAGTATGCCTGGTATTACAAGCATCGCCGGGATGCAATGCCAGCGTATCCAGCGGCGACGGAGCGAGTCTTTGATTATGGACACATGATTGGGGCCAAAGCCCGCGAGCTTTATCCTGACGGCATTTTGGCGGAAGGACCGCCAGGCTTCGGCTCCAGGCTGGATTACTGCCGCGGACTGCTGGAACGGCGCGTCCCTCTCTTCGAGTGCGGCCTGATATTCGAAAACGCCTATGCCCAGTCGGATCTTCTAATTCCCACCGAGAATGACAAATGGGAATTCATAGAAGTAAAGTCAGGCAGAGGTATAGCGGAGGTCAATTACCACGACGTTGCGTTCCAGCACTATGTCTATTCGAACGCAGGTCTGGATATCCGGCACTGCTACATTATGCATGTCACCCCCGGAACTCCCGCAGGAGAAGACAGCGATCCGAGAAAAATATTTACTAAGGTGGATGTGACGGAAAGACTGTCCCCGTATTCGGCAATCGTCGAAGATAAAATCAGGGAGATCCGCACTGTCTTGGCGATGAGTGAATCTCCCGAAGTCCCTCCGGGAAAGCAGTGCGACAGCCCATACCGATGCAAAATGTATGATCTATGCCGTCAATCTGCGGATGCGTAGCATCTTTGGACCGTATTTTCCCGTTCCTTCCTCGGACGACATTCATGTCGCCCTTCGGTCGGAACAAAAAAAAACAATCCCAAATCTTGCTCGTCAAAATGTGAATTTTCAGCCTAAATGAGTATATCTTGCCGGAGATTCTTCTCCTGCATTTTTGCGGCGAATAATAAGCGTCCTGCGACAAGCTATGGGCAAGGCTTTTTGCCTGGCTTTATCCCTCCGCCGCTCCGCGGCTAAAAAAATGCAATTTATTTTCCTTGAGCCCCTTGACAAAGCGTCTGTCATATGATAGTATTAGCAAAGAATAGCAACACGAATGAAATAAAGGATTAGAAAGATGTTAAAATCATACTCAATAGCCGTTAGAATCTTCACTCTCATAGAACTGCTTGTCGTAATCGCCATAATCGCAATCCTGATGGCGATACTACTGCCCTCGCTTCAAAAGGCAAGGGAAGTCGCGAGAAAACTTATTTGCATGAACAAC
>DYRX01000539.1 GCA_020718525.1 Victivallis vadensis | reverse complement strand
CCATCGGCGCAAAGATATAACTTGGTTAAAGAGTTTGATACTTCTTAAAAACAAATTGAATTTTCACTCGGGACTTTTTTTCAATATACAAGCCCAAGCTTAACTGTTACCTTTTCCTACGAATTCCATCTTGGATCCAAGCCAAAACAGGTCGGAGCATCAGGATGGCGAGGAGTATCCCTCCAGCATTGTCGAGCAACGAGAGAGCCTCGCTCGATGAGCAATGAGAGGCAGCGTCCGAGATCATGCGGAAGGGCAAAAGATCGACTATCGAGCCGAAGATCAGTGCGGAGCTGGCCAGCGTCAGAAGATATATGAGTAGCCCCCTAGAGCCGATCATCTTGAGCATGAAAGTGAAAGATACGGTGTTCGAAGCAGGACCTGTCATCAGGAATACGAAAGCCGCGCCAGGGGAGATCCCCTTTGCGATTAGGACTGCGGCGACAGGGACTGATGCGCTTGCGCATACATATAGAGGAATTCCGAATGCGAGCATTGCGAGCATTTCCACGAGGCCGCCCGCAGACGCGATCTTTTCAAAGAACGAATCCGGAACCATCATGTTCAAGATTGCCCCAGCGGCAAGACCTGTCAGAAGTGATTTTGCGGTCTCTCCCAGAAGTGTCGAAAATCCGTATCGGATCGCGCTTGCGAATTTCGCGGAGGCACCGACCTCTTTCGGATTCTCATCACTTACGGAACTGTCCTTGCGTTCGCAACACGATTTGCAACATGAAGACCCCTTCTCGTTCTGCCCGTCCGCAGATGAATCCTTATCCGCCATTCCACCAAAGAATTCAACCGCAATACCACCAGCGACTCCTGATATGAACGCGGCAACTGGCCTGAAAAGTGCGAAAAACGGACCGAGCATACCGTAGGTTACGGCAATGCTGTCGATTCCGGTTTGAGGAGTTGAAATCATGAACGATGTCAGAGCTCCTCTCCCGACACCGATTTTCCTGAAAGATTCCGCGACTGGTAGAACCCCGCAGGAGCATAGCGGAAGAGGTATTCCGAACAAGGAGGCTTTGATTGTCTGCCAGAGTCCTTTCCCGCCGAGATGCCGGGCGATGAATTCCGGCGATATGAATTGCGATATGATGCCGGCGGCGAAATATCCCAAGAGCAGCGGCCATGACATCTGGCAGAGCAAAGTCCAGAACGAATTGAAGAAGGGAAACGGGGTCATACTCCCACCTTTGACTTTATAGCTTGTTCAAAAGCATTCATCATGCGTTTGAGATGCCTGTCCGAACGTATAGTTTTGTGAAATCTGTGTTCCGCCTGAGTCACTCCACTTTGACTCATCTGCATCATCCTGCCTATTTCGGAAAGCGGAATTCTGCTCCTGCAATACTTGCATGCGAAATAGACCAGCAACCGTCTTTCCCTCTGGAATTTGGTAGAGGTGAAAATGGTTCGGCATAAGGCAATACATGATAGCAACAACC
>DYRX01000538.1 GCA_020718525.1 Victivallis vadensis | reverse complement strand
CCGTATCCCGCCGCCGGTCTGGCGGGAGTGCATCAAGAAGATATGGGAGGTTGATGCCTATCCGGCTGAACAGCCCCGTTGCATGCCCGCCCGGTTGAGGTTCAACTGAGGTGTCGATTCGCGAAAACCCTTGCTACGCAAGGCATTTGTCGTCACTGGCGAAAAAGTATTGATCATGATGCCGGCAGGATGTATGAAAACATGTAGCTGATTGGTTCGTGCGCGTGGCAGAGGAAGACTTTGAGGGGGCGTTTGGAGTCGTCGGGCATGGGGTTTCCCACTGGAGAGGATTTTCACAATTATACAACCGCCGTCCGCGAATGGGGTCACGAATACGCGAATCGGCGAGTCAGAGATTCAGCGAAGCAAGGAGATGGAGTAAAATAATCCTATGAACCGAAAAATTCCGCTGAAAATCAGGAAACTGATGAAGGAGTTGAAGGAGGGGCTTGTCCGCATTTATGGGGACAGGTTGAAGGGCGTCTATTTGTACGGGTCATACGCGCGCGGCGATTACCGTCAGGGTTCGGATGTGGACGTTATGATTTTGCTGAAGGATTACGAGAGTTATTGGAAGGAACTGGAACGCTCGACTGAACTTGCCAGCGACGTATCTCTCGAATATGACGTCACAGTGAGCCGTTTGATTATCAAGGAAATCCAGTGGAAGCAGTCTGATATGCCCGTGCTGCGTAACATTCACAAGGACGGAGTCCCTGCATGAAGGATTACACCAGCAAACTACTTGACAAGGCGCTTGATACCATCGAAGGAGCCGAACTCCTGCTGGATCATGAGAAAGTGGACATAGCGGCAGGACGCGCATATAGTCCTCCAGGTAAGTTCTTTCCGCCTTTTTTGCAAATGTCATTGCGAGGGCGTTCTTCCCGAAGCAATCCCCGCCTACAATGGGAGACTGCTTCGTTCCTCGCAGTGACATCTCATTTGGATTACTGGAAAAAACTTTTCTGGACAGCTATACTATGCTTTGTTCTACATTGCCGAAGCCCTGTTGAATGAAAAAGGGTTGCAATTCAGCGCTCACGGGGATGTCATTGGCGCGTATGGCAAGGAATATGCCAAAACAAAATTGCTTGATCCCAAATTTCACCGCTGGTTGATTAAAGGCTTTGATACTCGCCTGATCGGTGATTATCATGTGGACACAAAAATCGAGATGGACGTAGTTGCGGATATGATCAATCGGGCGCGGGAATTTTTGGAAGCTGCGCAGGAATATCTAAAAAACTCAGCCGATAAAAATTGAAGTCATCTTACGCAAGGTGGTACGCAAGGAATTGCATAACGCCGCGCAATGACAAAAGATTCCGAGTCGCAGAGTTCCTTTATTTGTGTCTCTGTGATTCAAAATAGGGCTCAGAGATTTGATTTGGGTGTGTTTCAAATGAGTTGAAAGAAAGAACGTCCCGAAGGTTTTGTGGGGAAATTTCGGT
>DYRX01000232.1:4090-6983 GCA_020718525.1 Victivallis vadensis | reverse complement strand
TATTGGACATCAGACAGACGGACAAATCCGAATTTGCCCGCCTGTCCGTGTCCAACTCCATTGTTTTTATCTTTGCAAACAGTGGGCAAGTTTCAAGGCGGACAACGTTTTTCTTTACTTCGTGTGCTTTGTGTCTTCGTGTGAGATAATGTTCAACTTTTGGGGAATGCCCCCTGGCCGATGCTCCAGTTGGAACGCCGTCATCCTGACGGCAACAAAGGAAGGAAACGTGCCGAGCCGGAGCTCGGCGCCAATTGAATGGAGTATGCGGAACATTTCCCGGCAGATTTGAAAAGAAAGAGCAAAGAGTTATATTGATTTATATGATCATTATGGTCATAATAATCAATGGAGGACAATATGCCATCTGTAATGTCGGCGGTCGAAGCGAGAAACAATTTCGGCAGGGTTCTGAACATCGTGTCAATAACTGGAGAGGATGTCATCATCCAGCGGGCGGGAAAGACGATTGCCAGAGTCGTTCCAGCAAACGCCGAGAATAAACGCGGCACTGAGAAGCTCGACTTCAGAAAGACCAGAGGGCTCGGAAAGAAACTTTGGGAGAAGATTGACGTCGAAAAGCATATCAGGAAGGAGCGTGAGGAATGGAACTGAAGTTCAAAGCAGGACAAGTCATATTTCTCGACACATCGCCCATCATATACTATTTTGAGGAAAAAGAGCCTTATGTCTCGGTCATGGACAATATTTTTGATCAGGCGTTCGAAAAGGGGATTAGGCTTGTTGCGTCATTTGTCACTTACGTCGAAGTCCTTGCCGTTCCAGAAAGGGAGGGCAATCGTCTGCTTGCGGCAAAATACAGGGATTTTCTGATCAATTCCGAAAATATGGGCTTATATCCGATGGACATGGCCGTCGCCGACAAGACTGTCTTTTATCGGATCAAATACAAGATGAAGACACCCGACGCTATTCAATTTGCCGTCGCCGAACTTTGCGGCGCCGACTACATCGTAACAAACGATGCCGACTGGAAAAAAGTCAAACTTGCAAAGGTTCTCGTACTGGATGAAATTGCACAAGGGAAAAAGCAAACTTGAAAAGCGCTGACATCAAATTTCACCGCATTGCGTTTCTGCCGACATTAACTATATGGTGCTCGAAAAGGCTCAGAACTTGTTTTCGAGCTCGGATCGCCTCCGCCGGGCTTGCCCCGGTGGGGCAAAGATTGGGGGAAAGGCGTAAAACTAGCCTTTTCCCCCCAATCTCTGCCCCACTGCCACAAGGGCAGTGGAGGCGCATCCCACTTTTTGAACAGGCTCTAATTGTGTTTCTCTTTATATCGTCATCGTGCTTTGCTTCCGACTGGCGGCAGTTTCAAAACTGCCCCGGACGAAGCGGCTTCTCATCAGACGAAGTCAAAGGTCCATACCGTCCGAGATGGATTTGGATTGGGACGGAGCATGTCCTCAGAAACAAGCTTTCAGGCGAGGATGCGTCAAAATGGAAGGACGAGCTCGCGACTGGGACGGGCAAGAATTATCCAATGCCCAAAAAGCTTTCTTTTTCATTTGCAAGCGGATTACAACCAATAATTTACGAAGGAAAAGTGTTTGCGGCTGACTTGCAAGGCTCAGTTTATGCAATCAATCTCCACGATGGCTCAACTGTCTGGACTGCGAAACAAAGCTGTGGCTCCCTTTGCTCAGGTGCCGCGCTCTCCAAGAAAGTCTTTTTCGCGTCCGCCGACGGGATCATCACAGCTTTTGATTCGAGAAACGGAAAGGTCATCTGGAGCTTTGACAGCGGCAGGGCAGTCTCTATGCCGGTTCTTGCTTCAGAAAATAAGGTATTCATCGGCAATCATGGTGGATCTCTGTTTTGCATCAATTCCGAGGACGGCTCTGTGATTTGGAAGACAGAGCGCCCGGCTCCGATCAATGGCGGACTTTGCATTTCAGATGGCCTCATCTATGGCTGTGATGAAAGCATGACCGCATTCTGCATAAACGCCTCCAGCGGGACATTGAAAGCTGAAAGAAAGATCACAGGACAGAGTTTCCGCTTCCAGTGGCCTGTCGCCACTGATGAGCGCATTATTTTCACGACAGTTCCAGCGATTTGTCCCGGATCCGAATATGTGAACGATCCGATCCTCGCAGGCAAGGCGGGGGAAAAGATCGGATGGAAGCCCGATCTTAAGCCGGGCTATCCGGACCGCAGGTCCGAAGAGGATGCCGTCCGGAAATGGCTAGCATCCGACGAAGGCAAGCTCTGGGAATCCGTCTTTGCTCTGAAAAAAGAAACCCTCGAAAAGGATTATATCGTCGCATGTGGCGCAACGGAAGGCTGTGGGACTCCTCCAAATCCACCGGCACTTGATTCGAAGGGAAGACCTGTCCTGTGGTGGGCAACAGCATATGGCTCAATACTCAAAAAATGCGGGTTCGGAATGAACTTCACAATGGACATCTGTTCTTTTGATACGAAAAATGGAAGGCGGGTCATCATAAACGAAAAGAATGCCGGAGGACAGACAAGCGAAGCCGACAACCTCTATGCGATGAGCATTGGAGGGAAAATGCTCTATCTGCGGCAGAACTTCCGCGGAACTAGCGCCATAAATCTTGAAGACTCGAAGTTCTTCCCAATCAGTGCCGAATACGGTGCCAGGGACGGCGGTGAATGGAGACGCCCCGTCAACTACGCCTGCGGAAACTCAGAAGGCTTTCCTGAAAGCTGGCCACAAGATACAGTAATACTCCCGAAAATTCCTTCCCCAACCCATAATGGCCGCGCCGCCCCGGCAATTACCGGGAGCAAAATCATCATAACCGAATACTTCGCAATAACTTGCGTCGAGCAGGATAAAACTGAGGAATTCGCAGAACAGTCTGATCGGACTGATCTGTCGGATCGGACTGATCGGACT
>DYRX01000232.1:0-3990 GCA_020718525.1 Victivallis vadensis | reverse complement strand
AAAAATCCTAGAAAAAGGCAGTCTTGCGCCACTTCGCCTTCATTACGGGGATGCCCCTGATGAAGCTCCATATTGGCTCTACATCGAAAACGGGCGCATCATAACGACCCTTGCAATGGCTTATCCCCATCTTTCTGAGCAGAGGAAAAATCAACTGCGCGAATATGTGAAGAAACTGGTTTCTGAAGGAAAAGACATCCCTTGGAAAGAAGGACTCAAGGATAAAAACGATGGTTGTGTGAGGGAGCGATATTCGTCTGTCTGCAGGGAGGGTGCCTATCCTGCGGCAAAGGAAGTGCCGACATTGCATACGCTCTGGGGATTAGGGCTCTACATCGAACGGTCAGGCGACAAAGATCTTCTCGCAAAAAACTGGCCGGAGATCAAGGAGTATTATCTCAGAAACGCTGATAATAAGGTTCTTTATGGTCAGATGGGCGCGCACCTCGCATTTGCAAAGATGGCTCGGATGATGAATGACGGGTCCGAAAAAGTTGCGATGAAGAACTTCGAGAACGACACAAAAGCTGGACTCAGCCCTGCCGAGATTGAAAAGCGCCTGAAAGGCACGATCTTCGCGAAGTTCGCAGATCCCAGAAACAAGAGCTATTTCCCGGGAAATCCGTGGATATTCATGAACTCATCCCAGGAAATCTGGAATTACATGGCGGACAATTTTCCGGAGGAAATTAAAAAGAGGCTAGGAGCCTTTGAATCTTTGTATCCACTATGGTGGCTCAATCCTGCTCCATATTTCACACGCTGGACCGGAGATGAAAGCATCGGCACCACTCCAGAAATCTTCTCTATCCTCATGCCGTATCATCGTTTCGTCCTCAAGGAGCCCAGTGAAAAACTCTTGAGCTACATGCGCTCCGCGCCGATCTGTACCGGCGACTGCCATTGGATCGAGGCGCTAGTCTTGGCAATTGAATCTGAAAAATAGAAATAGGAAAATATATGAAAATCAAATCGTCGGTCATTTTTTTGAGCATCTTGCTGTTTGGAATTTCGCCGGGAATCTCCAAGGGGGATGAGATCGTGAGTTCCGAATCGCTGATGGCTGAATGCTCATCTCCGGACTTCCTAAGCTTGCCGATCACATGGAAATACGGACAGGCGGCGAGTCTCGATCTTGAAGGAAAAAACGACGACAGAAATATGTTTCCATATGCGCCACTGGATTATCAGAGCCTGAACGATCTGGAGAAAGCGCGCCTTGAGAAAATAAACAAGTTCAACGATGGCATTGGACTGAGCCAGATCAAGGGGGCGTTTGGAACCTGCTGGCGCGATGGACGCTGGGGATCAGATATTGTTGTTGCGGATTTGAAAGGTCCCGGAGCAATCACAGTTTTCTGGAGCACAGTCGGACCGGCTAACTGGTATTACTGCGGAGCGGACGGCCGGGTGAAGGAACTAGAAAAGACCGCAAAAAATCAAAAATGGAATGAGGATGAACTCAAGGACATTGATTTAGTTAAGGAAAGAATTAAACCTGAGCCGGAAATTGAATTTTACTTCGATGGAGAATCCTCACCGCGCATCAAGATGAAAATCCTGGATTTTTTCGGAGGCAAAGCTCCATTCGAAGGTCTGAGTGGCGGTAACCCATGCGCTGGAGGCGATCCTGCAGTCCCCGGATACTTCAACCTCATGCCGATGCCCTTCAAAAAATCAGTCAAGATAATCATTAGGAATAAAGCTCCAAATTTCTACTACAACATCAAATACCGCAAATATCCTGAAGGGACAGATGTGAAGACATTTTCCATCTCAGAACTTGACAAGTCCGCTCTTGCGAAGTTCGCAGAATTCTGCAGAACGGGGAATCTGGCAGGAAGGGAACAGGAAAAATGCGTGGGAAAAGATATCCCTCTGAAAGACGGAGTCCTTTACAGTTCCGACAAGGAGCAAATGATATCCAGGATGAATTTGACGTTGAAAGATATTGGAGCAGTTCTTGGAAGGGAGGACATACGCCTGAAAATATTCTGGGACGGCGAAAAAGAGGCATCTGTTGACTCTCCGCTTGGATTTTTATTCGGTCTTGTCGCGGACGGCGAAAATGTTCCAAAAAAATATTCTAGCCCCATCTTTGCCAGAGACGGAAACGTTTTATCCTTCTGCCTGCCAATGCCTTGCAAATCGTCAAAAATTCTCTTGAGTCTCCCTGAAGGAATGAAGGAGCTTGACGGCAAGCTTGACGTTTTTGCGCTCAATATAGGCGACGCGTCTAAAAGGAGAAGGCTTGTCGCAGTTTACCGGCATGAGATCGTGCCGCATCCGCGGCGGCCCGTCTGGGAGTTCGCTTTTCCGAACGAAAACAAGGCTTTCGATCATCATCTGTTTGTCAAAGGCATCAAAGGCGAAGGAGCATATGTAGGGACCCTATTAAACATCAAAACGCCGTCCGATGTGGCTTGGGAAGGCGATGAGATCGGCTGGATTGATGGTGAGACAATCCCGTCGGTATTTGGAACTGGGACAGAGGACTATTTTTTCGGAGCTTGGTATAACTATCCGAAGGCGGGAGCCGGGATGCCTCTTGCCGCTCAGTTGAACAAGATCAAGTCTCCGATCGGAGATGGATACGACAGCAAATTTTGGGGAGAGCCTCCCTGGGATAAAAACTTTAAGATGCTGGGAGCCTACAGACTGCATCTGATGGATCCAATAGTCTTCAGAGAATCGCTTACGTTCGGAATCGAGCGCGGCAGTGCAAACACCCATCCCGGCGACTATCAAAGTCTTGCATTAATTTATATAAACAAACAACAATGAGGATTTCAATGCGAAAGACAATTTTAGGAATTATCTGTGGGAGCATTTTTGCAGGAACTGTATGTCTGGCTGAAGACCCGCTCAGAGTCGGCGTCGGGCATGAAAGCATTGATGTTGTGAAGGAGAAGAAGATCGAGAACGGCAATGAGATCGAAAAGGATCTGTTCGCGGACTCCGAGAAAATCCAGAAGATGACATCCTGCGCAGTCTCGGATGCTCTGAAGAATTATGGCGAAGGCAATCCGAAGCTTGTGCTGATATTTGCCCGTACTCCGCGTGTTGACGCGGTAAAAAAGGGGATCGAAGCTGTTCTTCCCAAGGGCGTCCCATACATTGCCGACGGTTCATACTGGCACGACTACACACCCATCAGCGGAAAGTCGTTCAACTCGCAGAAGCAGGAGGGAGTTCTGGCCGTAGCCCTCGGCGGAAGCGCCGAGATCCAGACCGCATACCTGCCCATAGATAAAATGGAGGTCGGCGACTGGGAACTCGACAAGAAGTTCGGCAAGGAAAAGGCGGACCAGATCAGAGATGCGGAAATGAAAAAGCACGCCGAATGGGGACGGGAACTGGCGAAAAAATTCGACACAAGCAAGCCGGGCACAAAACTCTTTTTACAGATGGGCACTCAGCACGTACCGAGGCACATGTGGATTGCAAAAGGCGTCAACGAGGTATTCGACGGCAATAAAATCCGCGTTGCCGGCGGCGCCCAGGCGGACTGGGCATGGCAGATACATAACGGGGAAAAAAGGGAAAACACTGTCTACGGCATACTGATAAGCGGCAATTTCAAGGTCGCACAGTCAATGTCAAAGCGCAAGGAAGGTTCGACAAGAGTTGACGTACTCAAAGAGATAATCCCGGAGGCCAAGGCCGCTCTCGGAAAGAATACCAAGTTCGTTCTTTATTTCGGCTGTGCCGGATGGAACGGGGACAACGATGAGCAAAGAAAGTATTTCATCGAACAGTTTCCGGATGCAGTGATTTTTGGGCGCTTCAACGGCGGAGAACTCGGTCGCTATACGGACTCCGGCACCAACGAGTCCGGCGCAGACCTCGCATCAATCAACCTGATCGGATTCTAACGTGTTTTCAGAGGAACGCCGCCATCCTGACGGCACGGAAGATACGGAAGAGAGGATGCCGAGCTGGAGCTCGGCGTTCCCGGGAAGAAAAAGGAACGCCGTCATCCTGACGGCA
>DYRX01000537.1 GCA_020718525.1 Victivallis vadensis | reverse complement strand
GCTATGCCTGACCCTCATAGTTTGAAGAATAGTTATTCTTCCAGAAGCCATTCTATTGAAGATTTCCATATGATCCCCGCAGGAAATTCTGTCTTTGGCGGAATGGTGTCAAGCGTGAGAAGGATTGCCGACTTGACAGAAGGATATTCGGAGAGAGCTTCCTTCATGGCTCTTATTTCCCTGGCATAAGTAAGATCCCCGGAAATATCCGAGCAGACCTGCATCAGAATCTCTTCGCCTTTGGGCGTTCTGGCCATAAAGTCAACCTCATACCCGGACTGCGTCTTGACATACAAGACCTCGCACCCCCTTCTTTTCAGTTCTATAAAAACTACGGTCTCAAGGGCATGCCCGGTGTTTGACCGCCCACCAGTCGAGTCATAAACTGATATAAGTCCGGGATCAGCAGGATATGCCTTGCGCGGATTGACCATTCTTCTTCGTTCGGAACCGCTGTAAACGGAGATGCAGTTGAGGAGAAAAGTGTCTTCAAGGAAGGAAAGATATGCGTGAAGTGTGTCTTTGGCAACCGGAATTCCTTGTGATTTTAAGTTGTCCGAGAACTTATGTACGCTGAACGATGAAGCCGGATTCGACAACAGATGCCTTTGCATCCATCTCAAAGCCAATGGGTTTGAGACCCCATTGCGCTCTATCACATCCCTGAGTACGGCGACATCCACATAAGTCCTCAAAAGAGTGGCCCGATCCGCATCGGAGACCCCCTGCGCTTCAGGAAATCCACCTGCGACAAGATATGAATTAAAATAGTTCTGCAAATCGGATCTGACTGACTTCGGCATCGTCCCCCAGGCACCGTCCGGTTCATGGCCTGAATGGCGCAGAGCCTCCCTGAAGCTGAATGGATAAACGGGCACCTCGATTGCGCGTCCTCTCATCCCAGTGGCAATTTCCCTGCTAAGAAGTTTTGCTGATGATCCCGAGATGAATACGTCAACCTTTTCCGTGTCAATAATTCTGCGGACAAATGTTTCCCATCCGCTGACAAGCTGTATCTCGTCAAAGTAGAATGTCACCTTCTTCTTGTCCCTCAGGCCAGGTTGCATCTCATAGTAGTCTTCAAGAACATACTGAAGATCCTGAGATTTCATGCCGAAAAGCCGTTCGTCCTCGAAATTGAAATAAAGCTGCGAGTTTCGCTGAAGTCCGGCTCGGATTCTCTCGGAAAGACATTGGAAAAGAAAACTGGTCTTGCCGCTGCGTCTCATACCAATGATGGCAAAAACCTTGTTTTTTATTGACGGAAGCCTTATGTCACGGCGCGTAAGCTCCGGCATGGGAGCAGTCAAAAAATCAGATATCTTCTGCCTTATTATCGCTTTCATAAATTTGTCCTTATTAAAAGGATTAATATGCAATGTTAAATACTTATTACAAGGTCGAATCAATGAAATTGTTCCGGATAAGATCTTTCTGCCTCTGCCTGCCACTCATAGTTCGA
>DYRX01000536.1 GCA_020718525.1 Victivallis vadensis | reverse complement strand
GGCTGTGCACTTTTGAAATTCAACGGGTCGGAACTTGAGGAAGTATGGAAAAACAAAAACCTCGCAAGCCATTTCTCGACGCCAGTTTGGATAGATGGATTCATATATGGCGTTGATGGAAATGCCGGCGGCGGGTCTCTTGTCTGCCTTGATGTAAAAAGCGGAGCCCAAAAATGGAAGGGAAAGACAGGCTTCGGTTCTTTTGTCGTCTCCAATGAAAAAATCATCTATATCGCCGAGGGAGGCGATCTCATTGTGGCGGATGCAAGCCCAGTCGGCTACAAGGAAATTGCCAGGGCTAAGACTGGTTTGCAGGCAAAATGCTGGACGATGCCGGTGCTTTCAAATGGGAAGCTATATTGCAGGAACGACCGCGGATCGCTTGTCTGCTTTGATCTGCAGTAAAGACTCACTGCACTCCGTCGTCCAGCGAATCCTTACATCGGGTCAGCGGTAGGTTCCAAGTTCCTTTGCCAATGAAATGATCATCTTGAAGTCCTGAAGGCTTACGCTAGACGGGACAGAATGATCGGATGAGAAAATGTAGCCTCCGTTTTCTTTCATCTTGGGGACGACTCGCTCCATCTCTGCCCTTATCTGATCGGGATGATCCCATAGCACCGCATTGATGCCTCCGTGCAATACAAGTTCTTTGCCGTAAGTCTTTTTAATATGAAGCGGATCCATGCCTGCCTTTACTTCGAGCGGATTCAGGGCATCAAGTCCGATTTCAATCAGTTCGGGTATCAACGGATTGATGTCTCCGCACGAGTGGAGATGTGCTTTTGCTCCCTTGGCATGCGCCCAATCTATGGCTCGTTTATGGAAGGGCTTAAGAAGCTCGCGGTACATGTCCAAGGAAAAGAACTGTTTTCCTCTGTATCCCATATCGTCAGGCCAGCTTACGCAGTCGAATTTGTAGCCAGCATTCCAAACCATATCAAGAAGCGATAGCTGAGTTTCGAGTTCGTGAGAGAAGATGTCCGTGCACCATTCAGGATCTTCAAGCAGGGCGAAGAGCAGACGTTCGGTGCCCACGATCCAGGAATGAGTCACATCGAATCCAAACCAGAGACCGGCTTGAATCCACAGTCCGGCTTCTCTCCACTTCGGATAGTTCTCCTGCAAATGCTTCCAGTTGATCCTGTCTTTGCTAGGTGTCATTCGAGCTTTTGCCTTTTCCCAGCTCTCGCGATCTATGATTGTGAAATCTAGAAATTCAGGGGTTGAGGCCGCATGCTTCCAATTCTTGATGGTAGCACCCCAAGATGTGGTATGGATACGATATTCTTCTGTCTCCTCTATGGTTCTTGTCTCAAATCGGGGGGAATTGTCTGCAGAAATGCCTGCAAGCTTATCCAGACCGAAAAAATCGATGTAGCTGACATCTTCTGGCAAACCTTCTCTGTGCCATCTTTCTATGGTTGCATCCCATGGATAGTCAATTATTGGGATACGGTCTGCTT
>DYRX01000535.1 GCA_020718525.1 Victivallis vadensis | reverse complement strand
AACGGAAATATTCAAACCGCCAAATTCAGAAAGTTACGGAATGGCGTTGACACCCAGATGCTTGTCTACCCCCATGAGCAGTCCGTTCTCAAGCATTGCCGGAAGCGCGCAAAGCACCCCGCCGCGGGGAACGGACAGGGAGGACTGGAACAGCGACTTCGCCCCGGACAGTCTGCCCATGGCGGCGAGAAAGCGCTCGTCGATCCGGGTGCATGCGGTGCCCATCCCGGCCGCGGCCTCCGCATCCCTGACCGTCCTCTCAGACTTCGTCGTTCCGCTCCGACGCTTGCGCTCGTGCAGCCGTCCGTCGCTGATCGCCTTCCTGAGAGCGGAGGCGCTCGCGCCAAGCTCGGTGGCAATCTGTCCGCGGGAGACTCCCTCGTCAAGCAGCTTCTGCGCGCGTTCCAGAACTTCGGGAGTGAAAATCCTGCCTTTCCTCTTCCGGGGGCGCGGCTTGAAAAATGCGGAGATGCCATCCTTGCGATATTTCTCCTGCCAGTTGTCGAGAGTCCGTTTCGGAACACCGAAGACAGTCAGAATTTCACATTCCCGGCAAAGCCCGGCATCAATCATCTGGCATGCAGTCAGATAGAAGGCAAGACGGTTTCCGGAGTCATGCTTGTAGACGGGCTGGCTGTAGGAAAAATACGTCCAGATCCTTTCACCGCGGAAAACAGAGACAAAATCGTTGATGCGGCTTGCGCCTTCGGGAATAAGTGGTAGTATCGCTTGGTACACTGTGGCTCCTTGTCCTGGTTATTCGTGGTTGAAAAAGCCTGACAAGGTGCCACTTTCATTTTCACATGTCAAATCGGGGAACGAATAGAAAATAAAGATTTTTACTCCCTGATTATAAATAAGATACGATTATTTCCTGCAGATTGTTACGATGTCGCGGATTCAGATGTCTGAACTTGCAAGTCTGTCCACCGATAGCCGCGTTGATAGGACGGGATAAAAAAATGATTAACTCCAGATTTTTGTAACGGACACTCTGCATCATGGTTTGAAGTTTTATCATCAAGCCCAAATAGCTGTGCGACACTACGAATATCCAATTCTGAACTCATGTTTATTACTCCTATCTCTTTCATGTTATCTGACTGCGGTTGACTTTATCTGATTCTGTGTAGTATTCCTAATACGTAATAAAAAGGATCAAGTTTCCAAAAAATATCTACCAAAACATCATTTTTAAAGCGACCTTAGAAGTCTTTTACAAGAATTTCTCACTCAGTTCATCGTCCGTCCGTCAAAATACCCCCCCCCAAGACGTGTCAAGCGAGAAATATTATTTTTTTGTTTATTTTGCATTCAGATTCATTTTGTCCTATTTATTTCATCCATATTGAAGACTTGCGTGTTGAATATCAGCCAACTTTTTTCGCCGCTTATGCTGGCTTTTCCGTCGAATTTATTTCCGTTCTTGTCTTTGACGACAAAGACTAATTTACCTGTTGCATCCTTTTG
>DYRX01000231.1 GCA_020718525.1 Victivallis vadensis | reverse complement strand
GGTTAAATTATTCAAGTGTATTACGATTAGTATTTAAGGGACAGGACACTAGCGCCTTTCCTCCGGCACGCATCAGCTTGCCGGTCTAGCCTCTTTTCTCTCATTTTGCCTTCATTTATAATTTTGCAATTCGCAATTTGCATTTAGCAATATTTCTGATTTTCTTCCTTCAAAATTCATCATTGAAATTCAGCATTCAATATTTCATCTTTTGGAGTGCCGGCGTGTGAGCGCCGCTTTGAGATTCCGGATTAAAAAGCGCGGCTGACAGTAAAATGCGATCATTTTTTACGTAGTTGACTTTCCACATTCAGAACAGAACTTCGTGTCAGGCACATTTTCCGCACCGCAATCAGGGCAGAACTTCTTTTTCGCGAGTTTCGCTCCACATTCCGGACAGTATTTTGCGCCCTTGCTTTCCGCTCCGCAATCAGGGCATGAAAGCTGTCTGTCTCTTTTCACATCGATCCTTCCTCCGCGTTTTCTCCCTTCCTCAAACGCATTTTCAGATGCCGCCTGGACTTCCCCTGCAATCTTTGAGGATTCTATCTCTGCTTCAACAGAAGGAGCACAGGCGAGACAGAGCCCACGGGCTGAATTCCAACAACGGTCGCACACATAGTTAGAACACTTTGCGCACCTGTGAAAATGCTGTTTCGCCTGCTCTATCGCCTCCCTGAACGCCTCGTCATGCGCCTCTCCATACCCGGATTCTGCAAGTCCGCCCACAGTATTGCTGATGGAACCTGCCGAGCCTCCGACGAGATCCGCAAGCTTTCCGAGCCAGCCGGAAAACTGTCCTCTCTTGTATTGGACAAACGGCGAACGCCATGTGTCACTGCAGTGCTCACAGAAAAATTCAAACTGAAATCCTGCATCCACGCCAGACTCTTTTGAACTATCCCGGTAATTGTCCGAAAATTTTATTTCACTCATACTGCCTTCCTAAAATTGAAATCTATTTGAATGTTGGCATACCCTAAGAAAGATTGAGGCATTAGTTCGTCAAAGATCCAAAAACGCGGAAATATACTCCGAACTCTGCGATTTCATAATTCATACACTGATTTTTCAGCAATTCCGTGCTTTTCCGGAATATTTTTCTTGAACTTGGCAACAACGCAACGGATCATTGATATAGTTCAGATAAATAATTTCATTGTTTTGTTGAAAAACTATGGCAAAGGATTTACATCGAAGGAGAAAAATGCCCTTCCTATGCCGTTGTCAATGACGATATCGTGCGCGGCTGGCGAGGAGCTGTCCCAGTCTGCTGGCAATTTTGCCGGCAGTTGAACTGCCATGCGGCTGAGCCCAGTTGCTGGATTCATGCATACAAACTTGCCCTTCGCATCTCTGTATTGGTTTATCAGATCCTTCTGCACCTTGCATTTGAGGGCCTTTATAGTTGTGACTCCATTCTTGACAACCGGATATTCCAGCCATACCGTCGGATTCTTAGTGCTGAAATAATATCCTGCTATATATATTGTGTCGCCTGGCTGGGCATTTGTTATTACGACGGCGGGATTGGCGTCATCTGTGACTTCATTTATTACCGGTGGGCGTAGAATAGCGTTCCCGGAGGTATAGTAACCAATCTGGCGATTGACATCCTTGGTCTTTTCGTTGATTCCGATTTGCAGGCTGTCTTCCTGGACTCCGGGTTCAGCGAGGTATAGGGCGGCGGTCAGGGATTTGTAGTTTGGAATCGCCTTGTAGTTTGACATGCTGAAAAGAGCTATCTTCTTTTTCCATTCTCCGTAAAAATAATTTCTATCAGTTCCGTTGAAAGACACTCCTATGGCAGCTGATTTTTCTGGGATGCCGTATTCTCCCCAGGCTTTGGGCTTGTATGTGAAAACATCATCAGGAAATGGATTTCCTTCTGAATCATGCAGATCCCCTGTGTAAACAGTAAGTACCGACCCGCATGTGATGAATGGAGTAGTTGGAGTCAATGCGAAAGTCGCAGTCGCTGAGGAATTGCCGAGTATTGTCGCGGTAGTCGAGGCGGAGGCCGCATTGCCGAAGGTGATGCTTCCAGTCCCCTCCCATATGACAAACTGGTATCCTTCAGATGGAGTCGCCGTGATGTTGATAGGGGTCTGGGTCGGCTGGTCTGCGTGCGCACCGACCGCCGGATCCGTAGTACCGCCCGTTTCCGGAGTCACTGCCATGGTAAGAGTCGCAGTGGCAGGTATCGGTACGAAATTCGCGGTCACCGTCCCGTTCTGGTTGAATGAGAGAGTTGTTGACTCCGAGTTCGGATTGGCGGCTGTCAGACCGGCGCTTGTTGTCCATCCACTGAAGACCTGGCCTGCGGCAGGCGTAGCAGTGATGCCCTGCGGTGAAGTCAGGGAATGTCGTCCGACCGTAGGTGTTGTCGTGCCGGCTCCGTCTGGAGAGACGGTCATGGTGATATCATAAGGTGTCTGAGACCCGTTGAAAGCTGTCCATGCCGTGTCGATGAAATTCGGATCGTTGGTGGCGAAAAGGGTGGTCGAATATGCGTTTGCCACATCATTGGGGTGCGAGGGATCATCACTTCGATAGGCGGTCTTCTGCATGTTTGCAGTTGCAGAACCGTCATCGGGATTCGCAAGGACATCGAACCAGTCGAATACCATCACATTATTCAGGCCGGGATGGCTTGTGTTGTAGCTTGTCAGCCATTCGCCCTTCAGCCAGTTGTTGAAAGTCCGGGCGTTCTTAGCATGTACCTTGTTCGTCTGCGTGGAAACAAGTGCCGGCGCTGTCACCGGGATGAAAAGAGTGCTCGGATTTGCGGCAAATATGTCTTCGAGAGCCTGATATGTGTGCCCCTCATATGGGTATGTATTTCCGGAACCGGACGGATGACGGTAGAGCGCCTTGTAGTTTGCAATTGTACTGTAGCTGTCGAACGGATCTCCAGGTTCGGTTCCGGCTTCCTGGATGTCGCTGTTCGGATAACAGCTTTTAAACATGACAATCTTGTTAATGCCGGTTGCGCACTCGTGGGAAAGGACATGGTTCAAATAGTCGTTGAACCAGAAGATCCAGTGGTACATGTCGGTGTTGTCGCCGGGAGTCGGTCCAAGTGAGCCAGGACGTCCAGGATCCGGCGCAACTACTGTCCCGTAGTATATTTCATTCACCTCGTCCACATAGTCTTTGGCGATCAAGGCATCTCTCAGGCTGTTGTCAAGCCAGTTTTGCCCGCATGAATGATGAATGAAGATTAAATCGTCGGATTGCGCATTCGCCAGGATTGCAAGCGACATAATACCGAGCACCGCCAATAAGAGCTTTTTCATAAACTCCCCCCTTGTATTGTTTGATAATTAACCTTCTGTCCCCGATGGCGAGGCTCTAGCTGCTCCATTTATTGAATGGGTAAATCCCGTATCCGAACTAGAAACCTTCTAAAACCCCCTCGTCCCCATTAGAGCCAATCTTTGATAAAAGTGTGGCTTGAGCCAAGCAACACCAATGAGACCGTATCTTGCACGAGTTGGATTGTCAAATCATTTTTAAATATTTTGATTAAAAATCTGAACGAGGGAACTCATTGATCGAGAGGGATCAAAGCTCTCGCGTTCGCCCCCATTCTGAGCGTCATGCCCTCCGGCATTTTGTCTATGTCAATCCTTACCGTGAAGCGATACTGCAGTCGCACCCAGTCAATTGTAGGTTCGACATAGGGAAGCGTCATGTCTTCGCTGTCATTTCTGTTCACAGCGCATATCACGCTTGAGACTTTTCCTGAAAAAAGAGTGAAAGGATATATGTCCGTCTGAAGATACGCCTTCATTCCAGGGCGGATCCTTCCGATGTAGCATTCCTTGTAGTTCATTTCTATCCAGCATTTGTCGCCCCGCAGACCGCAAAGCGCGTCGCCTGCTTTGCAATACTGCCCCGGCATGACGTAATTGTTCGTGATCCATCCCGAGAATGGGGCGGTAATTTTGGTCTGCGACAAGTCATATTCAGCCTGTGCGAGCTTCGCCCTGCTGGTGTCTATTGTTTTTGCCTGGACATCTATTTTCTTTTCGAGATTGTTTTTTTGAGCAAGAAGGTCGGCGTTGGCCAGGCTGGTCTGCTGATAGCTGATCCAGACAGTCTGAAAGGCGTCAAGAGACACGATTGAACCGTCCGAATTCAGCTTTTCGTTACGCTCCTTCTTCTGCCTCATGAGATCAAGCTGTAGCTTCATTATCTCCAACTGCGCCTCCGTGTCAGCAAGGCTTGTCTTCAGCTCGGCGAGCTCCGCCTCCTCAGTTTCAAGCTCCGCCTTGAGCTGTCTGACAGAAAGCTCGAAGGGGTAGCTGTAGATGGTCATGATCAGATCCCCCTCGTTCACATGGGTGTCCGTGGCGGCGAGAACCTTGTCAATGTAGCCGTCAATTCTGGGGCTGACCTCGACCCAGTCGGAGCGCACAGAGCCGTAAGGCGTGTATGCTACCTTGACATAGAAAAACCAAAAGAGACCTGCGAAGATGGAGCTTAGAAGCAGAAGAGCAAGAACAAGTTTGAGGCGCTTCTTCACGTGGGATGGCTCCTGCATGACGCCGCGAAGGACGTTTTTTCAGCTTTCACAATATCTCCCCCGTTTTTCCGCCATTCCTAAACCTGCCTTCGCAGATTTTATTTTCAAGATCCTGCATCGGCATTTTCTGCGGAGTCTAGGCATTCCTGCATAATTTATGGATTTATGGTGCCGCAGGCAATCCAGGACTTGCCTGCCTTATGAAACTGCCTATCTCAGCTCTGAGCTTCTCCGCGTCCGCCGGGCAGAGATACATCATGTGTCCGCTTGCGAAGCTCGCAAAGGAAATTCTGGACATAGCCGCCGATCCGAGATTCATATGCGATATGCTATATTCCATGGAGTCGCCAGGGACTGCCAGGTCGCTTCTTCCGCTTATGACGAGAACCCTGAGGGAGGGATTGGAGTTCATTGCATCTGCCAGCTTTTTTTCTGTGGAAACAAAGCGCCCCTCGAATCCCGACCAGCGCCAGGGAAGTCCGACTAGAAGCCGGTAGGGATGGTCGCTTTCATATCCGAGTACTCCGCGGACATAGCCATTCACCGCCGAGGAGAACGCCCCGCTTACAAATGCCAGCGAAGGATCCATGTCGGGCTCGCTTGTCCATGGCGCAGAATCTTCGCAGAGTATCCTGGCGTCGAAGCGTCCGAGTATTTTCTTCTCCTTCTCGAGCAGAAGCTTTCGGAACGCCGATGGCTCCAGCCTCAGATTGTGCCTGGCTATCGTCTCCTTGTCAATCCCGGTCAGTCTTGAAAGCTCCGAAGATATTTCAGCCTTTTTCTTTTCAGAAATGGCATTTCCTTCGAGGAGAGCCAAGGCGTATTCGTTCCGGGCGAAGCGGCGCGAGTCCTCAATAGCCTTTTGCAGATCATTCTGCAACGCGCCGGAAAGCTTTCCATGATATTGTGCGACCGCAGTGTAGTTGGGAAGGAATAGAATGTATGGCAAATCGTTGGAATCCTCCCCCAATATTGTCTGAAAATTGAGAAGACCCGAAACAAGAATCAGACCATTTAAATACATCCCATGCCTGTCCTGAAGATAGTCGGCAAGTCCGGCGACCCTCATCGCTCCATAGCTCTCTCCGCAGAGAAATTTCGGAGACGCCCAGCGCTTTTCACGAGTCGTGAAGAGCCTGACAAATTCGCCCAGCGATTCTATGTCCTCTCCAATCCCATGAAATGTTTCCGGCTTTTCTCCAGATGCCGCCCTGCTTAGGCCGGTGCTGACAGGATCCACAAAAACCAAATCGGCATGGTCAAGAACGGAATTGGGGTTGTCTGCAGTCGCCGCAACAGGAGGTGACGAAGACGAAATGTCAGGCAAATCAACTCTTTCAGGACCAAGCCCCCCAAGGTGAAGCCAGACGGAAGACGCGCCTGGTCCTCCGTTGAAGCAAAACATAAGCGGCCTCGCCGAAGCCGTCCCTGATGACAGCCTGTTTCCGTCGGCATCGCAAAGAGCGTAATACACGTAGAAAATGTTCGCCCTGACACTGCCGTCATCCTTGAGCACTGGCATTGCACCTGTCTTCGCAACATAGCAGAACGTTTTTCCGCCGGCTGAAAAATCTCCTCGGCTTTCCCGGGTCTTGTCCTCCTCGGGCTTGACGGGAGCGGTGTCCGCTTTTTTTTCCGCTGAGCATCCGTCCTTTTTCTTTTCGGCATCGGAGGACGCCTTGCCAGAATCATTCTTGTCTTCAGCCAATGCGGCGAAAAGATAAAACGAAATCGCCAAAGAAGTAAAAATCTTCATTGACATTGTGCACCTCGCATCAATAAGGTTGGCTATCCAAAAGAGATCCGCCGAAAATTCAATCCGACGGCTCCAAGCCCTTGCCTGGAAAGAGTTTCCCCTACAATCTAGCCCGTTTTATTGATAAATCCACAAGCACTTTGTGCAATCTCCGAATCTATGCAGGGATGCCCTTATTTATTCATGCCACTCAGCAGTTCTGTGAATGAGGCATCTACTGCATTAACTCTGATCAGACCAGCCCGAGGATATTCCAGATCCAAAATCAGATATACTGACAATGACATCAATAGGGCAAATATAACGACATGAAGATAGTTGATTTTATTGGTACAGCTCGAGTATCCTATAAAAAATGAACTTGTTACAGCAAATACAGGAATTCTGATCCGGGCGCGATTGACTCGGCATCTGGCGGAGCAATCGCCATACCACTTCGCTGTCTTACTTGAAAATTCTCCTCCCAGCGCAGTCGGCAATAATATACTAGAAATAAATTGATATATGCCTTGAAATAGTGGCAATCATGTGATAATATTATAACACTTAAACATAAATAGATAACTGTAGTGCGTATTATGATAGTGCCGAAAAAGACTGCCGAGAATTTGCTTAGGAGAGCTATATTGAGCGGGGAATATTCTCCCGGCGACAAAGTGCCGAGCATACGGAAGATGTCGAAGCAGTTCGGGGTCAGCCCAGCTACGATGCTATCTACTATACGCATTTTTTCTCCGCCGCAAGTGTTGAGATGCCTCAAGTAGG
>DYRX01000230.1 GCA_020718525.1 Victivallis vadensis | reverse complement strand
CTTTGAGATTCCGGATTAAAAAGCTCTGCTTACACAGAGCACTCCGAAAGACGGCTTTGCCGTCAAGAGCAGTTTTGCGGCGGATCAGCTCCGTGAAGTTAAGAGACAAGAACTTGTCCTCGCACAAAGCCACAGAGGCACAAAGATTTCACCTGGGAACACCGAGCACCAGCTCGGCATCCGGAAGAGAGCCGACAGGATGTCGGCGTTCCCAGATCCTTGTCTCTCTGCAGTTCACTCGCAGGAGCACACGCGTCATTCCCAGCCGATGACTTCATAACCTTTTTCGGACAGATATTTCTCGACGAATCTGCGGTAGGGCTGTGATGGGCTTGACGACGCGAAGAGCCACTTGAAGAAAATCCTGCTTCCTCCGGCGGCGGCTCCTCCGGCGGCGCCCGCCGCCGCCCCCATCCCGACAGAAGTTCCGCTTTGTCCGCCGACCGCGCCAGCCGCAGCTCCAGCCGCGGCGCCGACTCCCGTGTCGGTCGTAGTGTCTGCGGCGTCATCCGCGTGCGAAGTGGATTTGAGATTGTATTCCTCCGCTTTTTTTACAGCCTCGTCTATGTCTTTTTCCGCCTGCACTTTTCCGACTTTTTTATAGAAGGCGTTTGGATAGACAACTGGTCTAGGCGTGGAGCAGGCGGCAAGCAGAAACATGACGATAAAAATCCCCGCAAAATGGCAGACTGCAGTCTTCAGTTTCATATAATCAAGCCTCCAAGATTTGAATGGCAGTTTCAGCCGACATCCGCTCCGGAAGATATTTCGCCGTCAACAGCAATCAGCTTCAGCGTCTTTCCTGCTTTTGCCGCCAGAAGCATTCCGTTGGATTCTATTCCCCTTATCTTTGCGGGCTTCAAGTTGGATACGACAACTATATTTTTCCCGAGCATCTGTTCAGGAGAATAATGCTGTGCAATTCCCGCGACAATCTGTCTGACTGTCTCGCCAATTTTGACCTGCAGGCGGAGAAGCTTGTCGGACCCCTGGACACGCTCGGCCTCCAGCACCAGCGCAGTTTTCAGCTTCGCCTTGAAAAAATCGTCTATAGATATGAGTCCGTCCTCGTTGAGCGCCTGCGGAGGAGCTTCTGTCTTGGAAGAAGCGGGCAAAGCAGTTCTGGCTTTTTCGGGCGCTTCAATTCTTTTGAATAGCGCCGCGCAATCTTCCACCCGGGAGCCCGGCTTTAAAACACCCCATTTCCCGAGGCTGGAAACGTCTATTCGCGAGGCGTCTTCCTCAGAGAGACCTATGGATCTGCGAAGTTCGCGCATTTTTTCCGGCATTACTGGAAAAAGGAGTCCTGAAATAATCCTCAAAGATTCCGCGCCGGCATAAAGCACAGTTGCAAACTTCTCCCTGTCCTCGGCAAGCAGTTTCCAGGGCGCGGATTTCTCGAAATACTTGTTCACAAGCCGGACGGAAGCCATCACCTGCTCTATGCCTTTGTCAATCTTGATGCTGACGATGGATTCCTTCATTGCGGCGACGGCGGAGAAGAGAGATGCCTTCAAGGATTCCTCGTCCTCTCCGAATTCTCCCGCCTGCGGCACCTGGGATCCGCAGTTTTTCACGATCATCTTCACTACGCGGCTTAGCAGATTGCCAAGATCGTTCGCCAGATTGCTGTTGTATCTTGCAACAAAGAGCTCTTCGGTGAAAGTCGCATCCTGCCCTGGAGACATCTCGGACATTAGGAAGAAGCGGAAGGCATCAACGCCGTATTTGTCCGCCAGCTCGAGCGGATTGACAACGTTTCCAAGGGATTTGCTCATCTTGTCTCCGCCTGTCAGCCACCAGCCGTGCGCAAAAATTGTTTTCGGAAGCGGCAGATCAAGAGCCTTCAGCATAGTCGGCCAGTAAACTGTGTGGGTTGTAAGAATGTCCTTTCCTATGAGGTGGAAGTCCGCCGGCCACCACTTCGCAAAGGCTTCCGGATTCTCCAAATATCCGACCCCGCTGATGTAGTTGATCAGGGCGTCGAACCAGACATAGCACACATAGTCGCTGTCGAAGGGAAGCTCAATGCCCCAGGACATCCTTGTCTTCGGACGGGAGATGCAAAGATCCTCGAGCGGCTTCTTTAAAAATCCCAAGGTTTCGTTACGCCTGAAATCCGGGGCGATGAAGCTTGGATTGTCCTCGATGTATCTGATAAGCCAGTCCCTGTATCTGCCCATCCTGAAGAAATAGTTGGATTCAACTATTTCGTCGGTCTTCCTGCCGCAGTCGGGGCAGAGCCCGCCTTCGGCAAGATCCTTCTCGGTGAAAAATCTCTCGCAGGGAACGCAGTAGCACCCCTTGTAGTCGGCCTTGTATATCAGATCCTTGTCATGAAGGCGCGTCAGGATTTTTCTGACAATGCCCTTATGCTCCTCCTCGCTTGTGCGTATGAATCTGTCATAGTTTATTCCAAGTCTTTCCCAGAGCTCCTTGAAGCGCGAGACTGTCCTGTCGCATTGCTCCTGCGCCGGAATCCCGTTGTCGTTAGCCGCCTTCCAGACCTTCTGCCCGTGCTCGTCCGTGCCGGTCAGAAAAAAAGTCTCGTGCCCTAGCATCCTGCTGTATCTTGCCATCACGTCTGCAAGGAGAGTCGTGTATGAATGGCCGATGTGCGGCTTGTCGTTGACATAGTAGATCGGTGTCGTCACATAAAATTTTGAAGAGTTCATTCCTATATCCATGGCTTCCATTTAGAATTGACCTGTTAATGTAGCAAGTTGCATGGACAATTCAACAAGTTGCACCTGCATCTTTCTGGATTTTCTTCAGTCAGTCAAGGCAAGATTAAGTCGCCATCGCGCTCCCATGAATACGCCAGCATCCAGATTGCTTCTCTGTGCCCGGCAGTTCCTGGCAGGTCAGGCGCTTTCGGCTATGATTCTAGCTATCTCTTTGTGATTGAAGGGCTTCTGTATCACTCCAACGGCTCCGTCCGCCAGAAGGTGCTTAACATTGGCGTCATCCGTGAATCCGGATATTATCAGCGCCTTGACAGATGGCTTGATCCGCTTCAATTCCAGAAATGTCTCGCGACCGTCCATCATCGGCATGTTCATGTCGAGAATGACAAGATCAAAATCATCCGATTTCTTTCTGAACAGCTCGATGGCTTCGGGACCATTGGCGCACGCCGCCACTTTGTGTCCAAGCGTGACGAACATTCTCGCCAAAATTATTCTGACAGTCGGATCGTCGTCAACTAGGAGAAGGCTTGCGGATTTTAGGGGAACGCTGGCGGAGGCCGTTCTGGATTCCATGCAGGTCGGAGCACTGGCGAGAGGCAGAAAAATGGAGAAGATCGTTCCCGAGCCTGGGACGCTCTCCATCTCGATCACTCCTCCGTGCGAGGTCACGGTGCCATATACGGAAGGAAGTCCCATTCCGGTGCCATTGGGCTTTGTCGTGAAAAAAGGATCGAAAATCTGCCTCTTCACATTTTCTGTCATGCCTGTGCCATTGTCCGCGACCGACAGCTTCAGATACTTGCCCGGCCTGAGCGACTGGACTGGTGGCGATCCGGCGTTTTCGTCGAAAATGACATTTTTCGTTTCGAAGACTATTTCGCCGCCGCCTGGCATCGCGTCGCGGGAGTTGATCGCGAGGTTCAAGACGGCGTTCTGAATTTGAGTTGGATCCCCGCAAATCTTGGGGTCTTCTGCAAGTAAATTGCGGGTAAGGACAATTCGCTTGTCAATGCTTCTCGACAGCAGTGCGGCAGTTTCGTCAACAAGCGTGTGCATGTCGAATGTCACCGACATGTATTTGCCTTTTCTCGAGAAGGCGAGAAGCTTCTTCGTCAGATCCGCGGCTCTGCCCGCTATCTGTATGATTGCGTTGAGATCTTCCTTAGCCGCTCCATCGCTTAGCGTGTCGAGAAGGGACTCGGCATATCCCATGATTCCCATTAGCTGGTTGTTGAAGTCGTGGGCAATTCCACCTGCAAGCTGTCCAATCGCCTCCATCTTTTCAGACTGTCTGAACTTCTTTTCGAGCTTTCTCTGCTCCGTTATGTCAGTGAAGACCACTATTCCGGCTATTATTTTTCCGCTTTCATCGCGTACCGGACCGGCATTTGCCGAAAGAATGCGGTTTTCCCCGTTGTTCTTTTTTATCATGAGCTCGACATTGGAGGAGACCGCGCCATCGAGCGTCGCTCTGTAGAGAGGCAGTTTGTCTGCAGGAAATGGAGTTTCGCCATCGGGATAAAATGTCTTCCAATTTCGGCTGCAGTGGTATGGAATCCCAGATCCCATCAGCTCCTCGAAGCCTGCGCCCATGATGGCCATCGCCGCCGAATTGGCGCATATTATTCTGCCGTCTGCCGCATCCGCAATCAGTATGCCGGAAGGGCTCTGCTCGATCGCCATTTTAAGAAAAGCCTGCGCCCTCATGGCTTCCTGTCCGGCAATTACCATCTCGCTTACGTCGGTTATAAGTCCTTCCAAGGCAATGAGATCCCCGTTTTCAGAATAGATTCCAGTCCCCTGCTCGGAGACCCATTTTATCTTTCCAGCGGAGTCAGCGATTCTGTATTGAATGTCGAATGTTCGGAAGTCGTTCAGACCTGCCTGCACTTCGCTCCAGACCCTTTGACGATCCTCTGGATGAATCAAGGACGCGAAGGCTACTGCTCTGTTGTTCTGAATCTCATCAGGGCGATAGCCGGTCAGCGCCTTGGCACCCGCGCTCACATATTCCATTGTCCAGTTCTCGTCGTTGAGACATCTGTAAACCATTCCGTGCATGTTGTCAAGCAGTTTCGCCTGTATCGTGCGGCTCGCGCCCAAATCGCGGAATGAAAGCAGTCCAATAACTTCTTTTTCAGACCCTGCGAAGCGTCGCGTGCTGAATTCAACGTGCAGATATTCCCCATTTTTGCGACGGAAACTCGTTTCGCCGGACTGGCATTTGAAATCATCTTTTCTGAGAAGAAACGATTCGAGCAGTCTCTTTGCATCAGATTCCATGATCTTCGAAAGATTTATCCCCTCGAGATCGGACTCGCCGTAGCCGAGCAGTTCGCAGGCGCGCTTGTTTGAAGCAAGCAACAAGGATGAGTCGTATAAAATGACGGCATCTGGAATTTCGCTGAAAATGTCCTTGAAATTAAATGCATTCATTTTTTTCACGTCCATTTATGACCAGAAAAACACCGCAGTCAATCGCATGCATCCAGTAGTATCTGCATATGGCATCCCAGAACAGGAGTCGGCGCCGCTTCCAGTATCCGGATCATAAAGAACTACACCATTACCGCCCCAGAACGCGATGAGCTTTGCGCTAAATATCTACTCTGTCCCCCAATACAGCCAAAAACAAGCTCTGACTACATAAGATGCACCGTTCCGGCTCAAGTTCAAATGCGCAAGTCGAAAATGCCGCTTGATTTTATTAAAGACTGCGCTATATTACGGGGGATTCTCTCAACAAATTCATGGGAACGGCAGTTTATGAATATTCACCTCGACAGATTCATGAAAAACTTTTCAGAGCTGGGACTCACCTTCGACGACGTCTCGCTTGTCACCCAATATGCGGATTTTCTCCCGGCGGAAACGGACATATCGTCAAGATTCTCCCGCAGAATAACTCTGAACGCACCTTTTGTCAGCGCGGCAATGGACACGGTCACGGAAAGCGTGATGTCAATTGCGATGGCGACTTTCGGAGGGATCGGCGTCATCCATAAAAATCTTGAGCCTGAAAAGCAGGCCGACGAGGTGCGCCGGGTGAAGAACTACCTACACGGATTCATATCATCTCCAGTCGTATTCCACCCGGATCAGACCGTCGCGGAAATGCTCGCGGAAAAAGACCGCCGCAAATATTCGTTCAGCGGCTTTCCAATCACCAATCCGGACGGAACCATAGCGGGAATAATCACTTCAAGGGACATAAAATTCCTCACCGACTACAATGTCAAGCTCAAGCTCGTGATGTCCACGCGGCTTGTCACAGCGCCTGAGGCGACCAGCCTCGACAATGCCTTTCAGATCATGGTTAAAAACAAGATCGGCAAACTGCCCATAGTCAATGAAGAAGGCAGGCTCACCGGACTGTACAGCTTTCACGACGTGAAGACTCTTATTGAAAACATAGAGCCCAACTACAACCGCGACAAGGAGCACAGGCTCAGAGTCGCCGCCGCAATCGGACCATACGACGAAGAAAGAGCGGAAGTTCTTGCGGACGCGAAGGTTGACGCGATTGTAATTGACACCGCGCACGGACACTCGAAGGGCGTCGTCGAAACGGTCAAACTGCTCCGGAGTCAGTACGGGGACAAATTCGACATCGTCGCAGGAAACATCGCGACATCCGAAGGCGCGAAGGCTCTCCTCGACGCCGGCGTTGACGCCGTCAAGGTAGGAATTGGTCCGGGTTCGATTTGCACGACAAGGGTGGTCGCTGGCGTCGGAGTCCCACAGCTCACTGCTGTCTATGAGGCGTCAAAGGCGCTCGGCGATGAGATTCCCGTCATATCGGACGGCGGAATAAGGCAGTCCGGAGACGTCGGGAAGGCTATGGCGGCTGGTGCGTCCTCCGTGATGATGGGCTCGGTTCTTGCCGGCACCAAGGAAAGTCCTGGCGAGAAGATCTGGCACCAGGGAAGAACCTACGTGGTCTACCGCGGCATGGGAAGCCTGGAGGCTATGAAAAATTCAAAGGCGAGCCGCGAGCGCTACGGGCAGAGCGACGTTGACGAGGAGGAAAAGCTTGTCCCCCAGGGAATAGAGGGAATGGTGCTCTACCGCGGCGAAGTCAAAGAGGTTCTCCATCAGTTTTCCGGCGGGCTGAGATATGCCCTCGGCTACTGCGGAACTAGAAACATCTGCGAATTTCGCAAGAATGCACGACTGATAAGGGTTAGTTCCGCCGGACTTAGGGAGGCGCATCCGCACGACATCAAAATAATCAAGGACGCACCCAACTACTCGACTCAGTCCTAGTGTCCTGTCCCTTAAATACTAATCGTAATACACTTGAATAATTATTTTCAATTACCAATGTTGTTGCACCCCTTCAGGGTGCAATTTCTTTTTTTATTCCCTT
>DYRX01000229.1 GCA_020718525.1 Victivallis vadensis | reverse complement strand
CAACATTGGCAAGCTTAACATCAAATTCGTGATACACGAAGGAGATATAACGGACAACAACAGTCCAGCTCAATGGGAAAAAGCGCGGGCATGCATGGCAGTTTTGGATGGACAGATTCCATATGCTCTCTGCGTGGGCAACCATGACATCGCGTGCAAGGGAGATCACAGCTCCTTGATTGGAGACTATTTCAAGGAGACGGACTACGGGAAGTATCCTTGCAAATGGGGCAAGATGCCTGGACGCAACTGCTTCTGGTTCAGATTTGAAGCAGGCGGATCAGATTATCTCATAATGAGTCTCGATCTTGGAGCAAGCGACGAAATGCTCAAATGGGCCGATGGAATTCTTGAAGCCAACAAGGATGCCAAGACAATTCTTGTCACGCATGAACTGCTTGACGAAAAAGGAGAGCTTTCGACTCAGGCCACGAATAAGAGCGCGCGCGCCTACGGTCCCCATCAGGACGGAACTCCGCGCAATACCGGCTCGGAAGTTTGGGAAAAGCACATCAAGAAGCATCCCAACTACATAATGGCTCTCTGCGGGCACTACAACGGGATCGCATCCAGAAAGACGATGAAGGGGGAGAGCGGAAACACCGTGCATATAATGATGGCGAACTACCAGTACCACGAGGGCGGCGGAAACGGGTTTCTGAGACTGCTTTCCTTTGATCCTGAAAATAAATCCTGCCATGTCAGCACATATTCGCCTTTCCTGAAAAAAGATTGGAAAGACGACGCAAACGACTTCATTATTAAACTGGACTGACTTGCATCAGCGCAATCCAGAAATGTCAGAAGAAAAAAAACAAAATGTCCAGTTGCGGCGGCGTCTGCGCGATATCGTCCGCATTTCAGCGAGGGAATGCCTATGCGAAGGCAGGCTCTGCCTGGATTTCTCCTCAAACAACTATCTGGCGCTGGCGAATGATCCGCGCATTGTCGAAGAGTCAATCAATTGGATGCGTAGGCTTGGAAGCGGGGCTTCGGCATCGCGCCTGATTAGCGGCTCTCTGAGGGAGTATTTGGAGCTTGAAGAAAGGATCGCGCGCTGGAAGGGAAGCGAGCGGGTTCTAATGTTCGGCTCGGGATATCTCGCCAATCTCGGCATCCTTCAGGCGCTTCTATCCCGCAGCGACACGCTCTTCATGGACAAGCTAAACCACAACAGCCTGGCGAATGCTGCGATTCTTTCCAGGGCGGATTTGTCCAGATACAGACATTGCGACCTTTCCCACCTTTCAGAAAAACGCTCTGCGCAAAAAACGGCGAAGGATTCAGCCGCCTTGATTGCGAGCGACACCGTCTTCAGCATGGACGGGGATCTGGCGGACGTGCCAGGGCTTGCGAAGATCGCTGCCGAACACGGAGATTTTCTTTTTCTCGACGAGGCGCACGCCAGCGGCGTATTTGGGGAAAACGGCTCCGGACTGGCAGGTGAAGCCGCCCGGGAAAAGAACTGCATTTGCATGGGAACTTTCAGCAAAGCGCTCGGATCCTACGGAGCATATGTCTCGTGCTCGGCGGAAATAAGGGAAATCCTCGTGAACAAATCCTCTACTTTCATCTACTCTACGGCCCTGCCGCCAGGCGTCTGCGGAGCAATTTCAGCCGCAGTAAAGCTCATGCAGACCGACGAGTTCCGCGAAATCCGCAAAAATTTGCTCGGGAACGCAATAAAGCTGGCTGACGAGATAAGGCGTCTTGGTTTCGACGTCGGAAAAAGCGCTTCTCCAATCATTCCAGTGATAATTGGAGACGAGGATGATACTGTGCGAATTTCGCAATCCCTTATGGATGAAGGGATTATGGCTTTGCCGATCCGGCCTCCGACAGTTCCGAACGGATCCTCGCGTCTGCGCATTTCAATCAACTCTGCGCACAGTCCGGATGATTTGGAAAGGCTTCTTCTGGCGATTGCGAAATTCGCAAAATAAGATCTTCATCTTTGGGCATTTCGATTCGCCGCAGATAATTTTCCTTCTTGAACCAGGTTTCCTGGCGTCTTGCATACTGCCAAGTCGCCGTGGCAATTCTGCTCCTCATCTCCTCCCTGCCGATCTTTCCCTCGATGAAATCTCCGACTATTCTGTAGCCAAGCGCCTGCCTTGCAGTCGGAGTTTCAAAAAAGCCGTTCTTCATCAGAGACTCGGTTTCCTCTATCCATCCTGACTCGAGCATCTTGTCGCAACGCAGGGCGATTCTGCGCTTTAGTTCGTCCCTGTCCCATTTCAGATAGAATGCGAGTAGAGAGTCCTTCGGCTTCTTCTGCCAGCTTCTTGATTCGCCTGTGGGAGATTTGCCTTCAAGCAGGATGATTTCGTGCGCCCGGAGCAGTTTCCTGTGGTTGTAGCTCCATTTTTCATATGCACGGGGGCTTTCAATCTTCATTGTCTCCTGCAATCTGCGGAAGCCGTCTTCCCCGGCGAACTGCCTTTCAAGCTCCAACCTCAGCGCCTCGTCGCCTGGCAATGGATCAAGTCCAAAAATGATCGCTTTCAGATACATGCCACTTCCTCCGGCGACAATTGGTACTGCGCCTCGCCCGCCTATTTCTTCTATGGTTTTCTTGGCAATTTCAAGGTATCTGTGTACATTGAGCGCTTCATTCATGTCAAGAAAGTCCAGAAGGTGGTGCCTGACCTGTTCCTGCTCGCTTCGGCTAGGCTTGGCAGTCCCTATGTCGAGCCTCCTATATGCCTGCATCGAATCTGCAGACAAAATTTCCCCCTTGATTGCGAGGGCAAGCCGAATTGCCGCCTCGCTCTTTCCCGACGCCGTCGGACCGCATATGACTATTATTTTCTGACACATAGGCTAAATAATCTGACAATTTAATAAGAGTTTCCGCATAAATGCCCTTGATAAATATACAACATTATGTTAGAATTAACAGAATTTCAAGTTTTTAAGGTGTTAGGCTATGGCAGAGACTGTTTGCAAGGGTTGCGGCGGAATCATGGACTTTACGGGGATTGAGCCCTTTACGGTCTGTGAATGTTCAGATTGCGGGACGCAGATAGTCATTCCGCTTGATTTTGACTATCTGAAGCTTGAGCATCCGCTTGGAGCGAAGTGTGGCTTTGATGTCTACGAAGGCTTCGATCAGGCGCACAACTTGAATTCCACTATCTATCTGATGCGTCCCGACATCCCGGAAACCAAGTATTATTCCGACTTGGGCAAGAGCGACGCTCTAGCTCTCACGACGCTGAAGCATCCCAATATTTGTCCGATAATCAACTGCGGAGAGGTGCAGAACCGTTTTTTTGTCACACAGCCGAAGATGGACGGCTATTCCCTGGGCGACTACAGCCCTGAAAACCAGGGATTGCTAGACATTGACAGTGTAGTAAATGTTCTCCAAGCCGCCGCGCTTGGCATGGCAGTCGCGCATCACAAGGAATTCATTCATCACGACTTGACGCCGGAATCAATCCATATTGACGCACGTGGAAACGTGAGAATAAAGGATTTCTTCATTTCTCGCTTCAACTATAATTGTCTTCAAAACAATCCTGACTTGGCTTACCCTGTTTCTCCATTCTACATAAGTCCGGAAAAAGCTGAGAGTAAAGTCGAAGACAAGCGTGGGGACATTTTCAGTTTCGGGGTAATTTTCTACTACATGCTTACAGGTCAGTATCCCTTTCACGGAAAAACTGAAGTTGAAACCATTTATTCCAGAGTGAAAAGAAAAAAACCGGAGAAGACCGAGATATTCAGCCAGGACGCGCACCGTCTGGTCACTCAGGACACTGTCGAGTATGTTACCCCAAAAACGCCTTCCGAACTCCGCTTCGACATACCCGGGGATCTCAATTCCCTGGTCATGGACATGCTCTCCTATCACCCGGTGCAACGCCCAAAATTCACCGAGATCCTCGCCTCCTTGAACCTCTTCATTGCCAAGGAGGAGAAGCAAAAAGTCGTCCATTCGGCTCAAAGAGAAATGGTGGCGACAAAAACCAGAGCCATCCCAGTCATGAAAAAGCTCTACGAGACAGACTCGTCAAAAAAAGAGAAGAAATGGGGAATCTTCTGATTTTCTTCCATTATTTCTCTTTCGCGATTGCATTCCATATCAAGCAAATGATATAATCAAGCGGGAGTTCTTTGCGCTTGGGTAGCGCATCTTGGGCGCGTATGTCTTTTTTACTCTTTATTGCCGCTATGTCAGTGTCTGCAAAGGTGTGTTTATAATGACTTCAAAAGCAACAAAGACGGGATTTACCCTCATCGAGGTGCTGGTCTCCATAGCAATTATAGCAATTCTTGCTCAAATTTTGATCCCAGCCCTTGCGACAGCTAAAAAAAAAGCTCGAGAGATCAAGTGCATGTCAAACGTCAAGCAGGCGAATTCCGCCATCAATCTATACTCTGAAGATTTCTTGTATTTCCCGTATGGAAACAGTGCAGGAATGGACTTTCCCCGATCTATAAAGACTTATCTCTGGCCATATTCGAACGAAGATTCTCCTCTTCTGGAATGTGCTGATGCTCTGCACTCAACTGATCCCAAGATTGTCTGGGTTTCATATGCGGTTCACCCTGTAATCATGCCCGATTTTACAATAGTCCCCGCGCCTGCCATAACGCCAAGATTTTGGAGGGCAGGTCAAATCAAGCGCCTCTCGGACACCGTTATGATAGCAGAATCGCCACAGCTCATCAACACAAGCTGTTATCCGACGCTCAAATCCATTCCCGGCATTCTCACAAATGGCTCCATATCGGATCAGTCAAAAAAAATCGAAGGAGATTTCAGCGCCCACGACGAAGATGGAGTCAATTCAAATGCCGGCTGGATGAGATACAGGCATATTTACAGAAGAGCCAATGCCGCTTTCGCGGACGGCCATGCGAGCAATATCAAGATAAACACCCTCGTCGAAGGCAATGTCAAGACAAACTACTGATGAATTGGTCCGCTGAAAAAATATTGCTTACTGGCGGCAACGGATTCCTGGGCAGAGAAATAATCATTCAGATCCTGACGAGGGGAGCTCTACCGGAAAATGTTTCCTTCCTTTCGCGCAATCCATGCCATGAAATGGAGGAAAAAGGAATCAAATGGCACCATGGGGACATCAGATCGAAGGATTCTCTAGGCAAGGCGTTCAAGGATGCTACTATTGTCTTTCACTGCGCCGCAAAGGCAGGTATCTGGGGGAAAAAACGTGATTTTTTCGAGATCAACCTTGGCGGAACCTCCAATGTCCTAGATGCATGCAGGAAAAATGCAGTGAAGGCCCTTGTTCACACTAGCTCGCCGAGTGTGGCAATCCCTCCATTTTGCGCCCTAGAAAATGCGGACGAAAGCATCCCCTACCCAAAAAAATATTTGTCTCCCTATCCGGAAAGCAAGGCTGAAGCCGAAAAACTTGTCCTCAATGAAAAGAGTATCCCAGTTAATTCGATACGTCCTCACCTGATATGGGGTCCGAATGATCCGCACATAATCCCGAGGATTGTCTCGCGGGCGCTTAAAAGAAAGCTGCTAAGAATTGGAGATGGCACAAACATGGTTGACATTTCATATATAGCGAATGCCGCCCATGCCCATGTTCTTGCCGCCGAAGATTTGCGAACTTCGCAGAGATCAAGAGGAAAAGCATATTTCATCAGTGATGGAACTCCTGTTCGCCTCTGGAGCTGGATTGACGAGCTTCTTCTCAAAGCTGGAATTCCTCCTGTAAAAAAGAGCATCTCTTCTGGGAAGGCCGCCGCTCTTGCAGGGATCATGGAGCTGGTCTATTCGATTTTGCATCTCGACGCAGAGCCCCCTCTCACACGCTTTGCCGTGTCGCAACTGTCTCAGCATCACTATTTTAAAATCAATGCCGCCTGCGCAGACCTTGGATATTCCCCAATTATTTCTCCCGAGCTAGCCCTGGAGGCAACAGTCTCATGGATCAGGCAAAGCTTCCAGCTCTGATCTTCAAATTATTTCTGCAATTCTTTTTAATCTGGATGGATTGATTTTTAAAATAATTATGTTATTTTCTCTGCAAAAGCGGGGCATTAGCTCAGTTGGATTAGAGCGACACGCTGGCAGCGTGTAGGTCATCGGTTCGAACCCGATATGCTCCACCACTTATTCAGCACTCGATACATTAGGCGGAGGGCTGATCTTGACAATCGCAAATGGAAAATCCTCCTTTTGCATCTCCGGCATCTTCGTCACACACTATTTTCCCGCCTCCCGCCCTTTCTATTCCTTCAGATGCCTGATCCAGGAAAAACTGGAGTTTTTACCTGAGGTCGTAGTAGTTGTCGAAGCTCTTGAAGAAGACGGGCTCCCCCGAGGAGGTATGGATGAAATCCTGGTAATGCGTCCTGGTCACTTTTCCGACGCTGCCGCACCACCCCTTGAGAATTTTGCGCATTCCGGTGTAGCGGATTCCGTGGGGATCGTAATAGTACCAGCGGTGTACGTATTCAGGAAACTACGTTCGTTTACAGAATCCGTACGTAAAGATTCACTGGACGACGTAGTTCAGTGAATATTTACCCAGCGGTGGCTGTCGGCGTTTATAAAATCGGAATTCCTACTGAAGAGCAGAATCCTGTTGTGCTCCGTACCGCCGCTCTTCAGCGCGGTCCTCTGATCGTGGAGCTGATTCGCCGCAAAACTGCTCTTGACGGCAAAGCCGTCTTTCGGAGTGCCTACCCTGAGCATGTCGCAGGGCGCGGTGTCAGGCGCGCTTTTGAATCCGGAATCCTAAAGCGGCGCTCACACGCCCGCACTCCAAGGATTCGCTCTGCGAATCAAAATCCGACCGCTTCGCGGTATCCACGACTTCGTTACTCTTTTAGCTGTCTCCTTTCTTTTCTTATACTCGCTTGAGCTCACTACTGACCTGCAGGCAGGACAACCCGGAAGCCTATGCCGGTGTCGCTGCCCGACGGGTAGAAGTTGTTCCGGTCCGCAGAACGGCAGCGCCTGGCGAAGTCGTTCCAGCTGCCGCCCCGCCAGACGCGGTCCGAGCCCGACGATGCGCCAACAGGATCAGTAACAGCCCCCCCATAGTCAGCATACCAGTCCAAGCACC
>DYRX01000024.1 GCA_020718525.1 Victivallis vadensis | reverse complement strand
GAGGCCCCGCCGGAAGCGGGCGAGACTCTGAAGTTGTCGAGTCCGCTGAAACTCGCGCTGTCGGATCCGAAATAAATCACAAAGGCGATTTTGTCATATCCCGATGGGATGGTTACGGTGTAAGTCTTTTCCGTCCAGGATGATGCGGCGGACAGGACCGTGGAATAGATGTTCGTCCCCTGAGTCGCGGTACCTGAGCCGTTCTGGCTCAGCGTCTGTCCGCTTGTCAGACCTTTCACATACAGCGTGCTATTATATACTGCCGACGCCCTCATCCAGTCGAAGGTGATTGTCCAATCCTGGCTTGTGGATGGCGCAGAAGTTCCGACGATAAGGTGATAGAGATTCCAGGTTGCATACTTCATGCACGGGCCTGGATTGCCGCCTGCCGCGTCCACGGACCATCTTGCGCCGCCGCGCCACACGCCGTCGCCCGTCGTTCCGGCGACATAGTCTCCGGCGGCGAAGGAGCCGAAGTTCCCATCGTTTATAAAATAGCTGATCGGCATAGTGGCGGCATTGACTTTAATCGGGGCGCGCTGTAGCGATCCGCCGTTTTCGAGCAGAAGATATGCGTCGTAGGCGGTGTTCGCCGAGAGCCCGGAGACGGCCATCGCCTGCTCGCTGTTGGCGGTCAATCCGGCGTTGCCGCTTTTCATCGCGGGGTTTCCGGAAGCGTTTTGGCCTGCCTTTATCTGCGCCGACGACGGTGCCGTATCATCCTCGGCCACAACGACATAATACGCGGTGGTGCCTTGGTTCGCCTTGACTTTCAGCGAGAATCCGCTTGTGCTTTCCGAGTCCGCAAAAGGATAGCCGGAAACATAGTCCACATAGTTGTATGCGGAAAACTGGACATCGTTGCCGTAGGATGTGCCGCTCGAGTTCGTCGCGTATGCACGAACATGGTATGTCGTTCCCGGCGAGAGCCCCGTGATGGAACTCGCGAACGCGCCGGTTCCGGAGCCGTCGCTCGTCTTGCTGTCGGCTGTGGTCGGATTGGGCGATGTGCCCCAGCATACACCGCGTGCGGTGACGGCGGAACCTCCGTCGGACGTGACGTTTCCGCCGGAAGACGCGCTTGTCAGGCCGACTCCCGTGACCGCGGTAGTGGTGACGGTCGGAGAACCGGGAGTCAAAGTGCTGAACTGGACATCGTCGCCATACGAGGTTCCAGCTGAATTTGTTGCGTATGCCCGAACATGGTATGTTGTGGCGGAACTCAGTCCGGTCATGCCGCTTGTATAGCTTCCGGTTCCGGAGCCGTCGCTCGTCTTGCTGTCGGATGTGGTCGGATTGGGCGATGTGCCCCAGCATACGCCGCGCGCGGTCACGGAGGCGCCTCCGTCACTGGTCACGTTTCCGCCGGACGATGCAGTTGTGTAGGCGATGGATGTAACGGCTGATGTAGTGACGCTGGGGGCTACCGGATCGGCATTCGTCGTGAAGGTCAAATCATCTCCGTACGCCGTTCCGACTGAATTTGTGGCGTAAGCCCTGTAATGATAGAGAGTGCTTGAGCTGAGACCGCTGATCGAGCTTGTGAAGCTCCCGCTGCCAGATCCGTTGGTGGTTTTGCTGTCGGCGATTGTCGGGTTGGCGGAAGTGCTCCAACAGACACCGCGGGCGGTCACCGTAGCGCCACCGTCGTCTGCCACATTTCCTCCTGAGTTTGCCGTGCTGGTCGTGATGTCGGTCGCGGTAGTCGTGTTGACTGTGGGCAGAACCGGTCCTCCCGAACTCCAATCCGCGTTGATAGTGTATGACGCGCCATTGAGAACCGTATGGTTTCCGTAGACTCCCGCGATCCAGTTGCCAGCCGAGGGGCTTGAAACCACAATCTGGTCTTCCGCAGTGCCCGAATTGTTCGAGCGGAACTCATATGCTGTCGTCGTCGGGTATGCGGAGTTGCCGAGATAGAGGTCGCAGTTGTCGGACAATCCGTTCAAGGTGACTGTCAGCGTTGACTGTCCTGACGGAACAAAGACTGGGAAATAATGGAATTGCCTGTCGCCTATTTTCGTTGTGTCGCTGTTCATTGTCACTGCCGTGTTTTTAGTGAGTGGCAATTTTGTCGGCACCGGCAAAGCCTGCCATCTCTGCCAGGCGTAGTTCATCATGCGGGTCTGGAATTCAGGCCAAGTCTGCCCGGTCGTATTGAGGACCGTCGTGGTGGCATTTGCTCCGCCAAACTCGGGGTGGTAGAAATTTGCGGAAATCCTTCCGGCGAGCGGATTTGTGGCGTCCACATAGCAGTAAGCTCCCCAATTGCTGTAGTGTTTCATGTCAACAGTCGAGCTCTTGCCTGAGGTCACGGAAGTCGTTGCCGAGCCTTTCGTGACATACTCGACCTTGGGGTCGAGTCCTGCTGGAATCGTGCTGTTGAGATTGGATCCGTAGCTGTATTGGGTTCTGCTTCTGTACTTCCAGCCGTTGCCGTCGGTGCCGAGGGTGCCGAGCGCCGGCAGGTCGCTGAATATGTAGTGTCCCGATCCGAGTGAGAAAGGACTGCTGTCGAGGCCGTTGTTCAATGTTTCATCAACGCCTCCCTGGTGGGACCAGCAGTGCGTCTGGTGGGGGAGGTATCCGAAGACGGCGCGATAGCTCCATTTGCCGCCCATTGATAGAAGATTCTGCGTCGGGGCGTTTGTCCATCCTGCAGTCTGCATGTCGGCGCCACTGCATGTTCCATACCAGGAACCCCCATTTCGCAGGAACTTGAGAATGTTGACGGAGGGCTCTATGTCTATGCTCGAATTGGCTGTCAGTGCATCAAGCGTTGTCCGTCCAGTGCCTCCTGTGCATGCCAGCATTCCGAAACGTGGGCTGGCGTCAGGATAGAGGAACGCGCCATTGAGATCGCTGGTCGAATTTTCCGCGGTGTTCGCGCCGGTATTGGTTATGTTGATGTCACAGTCAGATCCGGAACTTATTGTGCTGTAGCCATTTGCAGTGAGCCAGGCGTTGACGTTCGTCTCGAAGTTGCCCCAGCCGCTGAATCCCGTCCCGCGTATCGTCGCGGTGGCGTTTTTGAAGCTGTCATAGCTGGAAGGCCTGGATACGAACGGGACTATAACTGCGAATTCGTAGTCGTCCGTGTTGGAATCGTCATCCGTGACGCGCAGTTTTGCCCTGTATACGCCGTTCGATGCGTAATTGTATGAAACCTGCGCGCCAAAGCCGCCTGCAGGGCTGTCGAACGAAGAGTTCCCGTCAAAGTCCCACTGATAGGAAATTATCGAGCCGTCAGGATCTCCAGATCTTCGCGCATCGAAAACTATGTTTGTGCCTGTCCCGGAAACTGCGATGGCATCGGCGATCGGACTTAGATCTGCCGATCTGTGCGATGTCTCAGTGAGGCTGAATCCGTCAATGCTGTAACCCGTTCCGACGCTTGTCGTGTTGCAGTTCACATAAATTCTCGCCCAGCGAAGACCTGAGGCATACCCGCTGTCGCTGTCCCAGTTCATGGTGTAGCTTCCAGTGATCTGCTGCCAGCTTCCGGATGTCAGCGCCTGGGACTTCATCGCAACGGTATGTCTTGCCGGAGGCGTGCTTGTTCCGCTCTCGTTGTGCTGGTAGTCGAGAATGACGTTGAATGTGTCGCCATGGTTCGGATAGACATATACGCTGAAGTTGAAAGTGCTGGCCCCCTTGACGGATCTTGAGAATGTCAGGTTGTCGGTGATGTCCTGGTAGCAGACCTTGCCGGCCGCCCAAGTCCCGCTCAAGGGCGAGACTGTGAAATAATTCCCGCCCTGCGGGCTGGGGGACGATGATGCAGTCGCGAGATTTATGTTGTTCGGAGCCCAGTAGACATCGAAGGAACTTGTGTCGTATTTGGACATCCCGGTGTCACGGATCAGTTCAGTGGTGTAAGTGTATGCTCCGGAAAGAGTTGCAGAACTTGAATCCGGATTCGTAACTGTCACGTCAAGCGTTCCTGCCGCGTGCGGCGGAGTCCGGCATGATATGTATTGCGGATTGGCTTCGACTTCCGTCGCCTGCGCTCCGCCGAAGGAGACCGAGCAGTCATCGTCAAAGTTCGTCCCGCTTATAAGTATCTGCTGTCCACCTGCGAGCGGACCGGCAGGTTTGCCGGAAGTCTGGAAGTTGTCCGCAGGTCTTATCTCCGATATGGTCGGAGGCGGGCCCGATGTCTCGAAATTCCATATGCTGGACTGGTCTATTCCGTCAAATTCGTTGTTCCCCGAGTCCTTGAAGGCTCCTTCGTCTATGCACACGAAGTATTCCGTTTCCGGACTCAAATCTGAGGAGGGATTGATCGTCGCCTGATTGGCCGAGACCGTGACGGACGCGTCCAAGACGGGAATGTTTGCAGTGGTAGATCCGTCTGATTTCTTTTTTATGACTATATTGCCGGCCCCCTTCACTATGCCCTGGTTGAATGTCACAACAAGATTTTCAGACGGGGAAGCGATGGAGTTGTCGGAGGGGCTTAGTGAGATTATCAGCGGAGGTCCGCTTGTGCCGGTAACGGTCAGGAGGAAGGAAGATGAAGCCCCCAGATAACCGTCGCTTACGGTGAGGGTGATTGTCGAAGTCCCTGTGCGGCTCGGATATGGCGAAATCTGGACTGTCCTGCTTCCGTTGCTTCCGCCGAGGACAATTCCGGAATCCGGGACAAGAGACTGATTGCTGGAAGCGCCTGACATTGCGAGATTCGCAAGCGGCAGTTCGCTGTCTGTAATGGTGAAAGGCAAGACTGAAGTCGAGGAATCTTTTGAAATTGTCTGATCTGTGACAGTCGAAACGAAAGATGGAGCCGTGTTGCTCCCTTGTAGAACGGGAATCACGTAGCTAGAGGAAAGTCCTCCTCCGTCGCCGATCGTTACGGTCACGCCGCATTGTCCGTTCGGAGGTGGCTCGGAAGCGGCGACAAGGGCTATCAGCACTCCGTGCCGTCCGGCTCCGAATGCGTTTTCCATTTTATATACGTCAATGTGGCTTGCGTCGTTCGGGATCATGCTTGTTCTGCTCGACACTGCGCTGGCGGTCAGGCTGGAAAATGGCGTTTCGATGTCGGAAACTTCGAAGTCCCAGTTCGCATAGCCCCAGGTTTTGGCGCCGTATTTCTGGTAGAGCGAGATTGTAGGAGCCCTGTTGGTGGAACTCACATTCACATCGAAACTCCGCGTGCCGCTTCTGCCTGCGCCATCACTGGCGCTGAGAGTTATCGTCGCCGTTCCGGAGCTGTTTGATGCCGGAATAATTTTTACATTTCTTGTCGCACCGCCACCGCTCAATATAATGTTCTTATTTGGGACCAGGCTTGTATTGGAAGAGCTTCCTGTCACGCTGATTGCATTTGACGGAGTTTCGGGATCTGACACTGTAAATTCCAAAAATTGACTTTCAGTGTTTGGCGCAATGTTTTGATTTGCGATTGGCGATATTGCCGGATCACCTGCATTTCCTCCGCCCACAGAGACGGAATTCACGCCAGTCCAGGCGCTCGATCCATCCTCATTGAAGGCTTTCACACGATACCAGTATGTGGCGGGGACAACTGATTCGTCCGTGTAAGTGACCATATTCCGCCCGACTCTGGCAATTTCCAAGTAGGTTGTTCCATTTGAACTGCGTTCGATCACAAAGCCATCCTCCTGCAACGAATTGTCCGTCCATGAAAGGATGACGTCGGGATCTCCAAGTCCCCCGTTTGACGCCAGCAGATTGCCTGGTGCGGAGCTCGGCGGATCGTAGGAACTTACGACTCTGCAAAGCCCGGCGATCCTCGAGGCGGACGCAAGAATCGAATCACCTTCCCAGTCAATGTCTGCACACTGGTTGCCGCTTCGTATCCAATATGATGTCGAGGGACAGTCCTCCAGAAGATAAAACTTGTCAACGGCATAGAAAGTGACGAAGATGTCGTCAGTCGAGTCGAAGTCGAAGCTGAATGAGTTGCTTAGCAGTCCTTCGGATGGGACTGTCACCGGATTTGCCCACGCCGTGCCGCCGAAACTTACCTGCACATTTGTCGAGTCCTGCCCGTTCATGCCAGACGCATCTCTTTTGACAATGGAGACATTGCTTATCTGGTAGGAATCGAAGGGATTGCCCTTGAAGGCGAGGCGTATCGAGGAGGAGGAATTTCTGATTTTTGCCTTGTCTATTAGGCATCTGACGGTGTATGGCGGCATGCTACTGCCTGTTATTTCCCGCCAATATCCCTGGGAAGCCTGTTCGTCAGCGCGCCAAAGCGCCTCCCTGCCAACATGGACAGTCATGGTCTTTTCCCTGTTTTCAAGCCCGTCAGAGTCTGCGACTTTCAAAGATACGGAATGCGGTCCGATTGTCGCGAAAGAATGGGAAAACGACGGGCTTGTCGAGACTAGCACTCCATCCACCTTCCATGAGTAGGAACTCATCGAGTTCCCGTCTTCGGAATCGTATGAGTTCGAGGACGAGAAGGAGACAGTCTGATTGACGTTGCAGGATGCCGGTCCGCTTATTTGCGCGATCGGCGCATGTTTCCCGTTTGCGAGCATGACGAGCGAGAAATCCTGAGGATCTGCGCTTGCCACCTGCTGGACTTTTACTTTTGCGGTGTAGTTTCCGGAGACCGGATTTAGTATTCTCACTGCCTCTGTGGTTTCTATGCTGTCAAAGCTGCCACTGTCTGGAACGGACCAGCCTTCGGAGAAGACGTTGCCCCTGTAGGTCTTCGCGTCAGGCGCTGAAATCTCAAGATTCAAGTTGTTTACAATGGCAGGATTGGCGTTTGCCGCGCCAGGATAGTCCGACCACGAGAGGACAAAGGAAAGCCTTGACATTCCTGGAGGGACAGTGAATGTGAAGGTCTTTTCGCCGGCGACTAGCCCTTTCCTGTCTTCTATCACTTCGAGGACATTGCCTTCGTTGGCGAAATAGAGGGAGTCTTCCAGCTTGATTCTGCCCCAGCCCTGCTTGTTGTTTGGGGCATGGGTCTTAAGGCTTGGCGAACTCTGGTTTGCCGTGGAATCGGCGAGATCTGCGCATGATGCGATCAGCATAGCCTTTACGAGCGAAGCCGAAGGATCGAGGGAATCTGCGAAGTTCGCAGTTCCGGAAGGATAGAATCCGTCGAGGAAATACTGGCGGACCAGAGCGGCGGCACCGGCGGCACATGGAGTAGCCATTGATGTTCCGGACATCCCATATAGCGCAGTGTTTTTAGAGCTGTTGTTTCCGTCGGAATTGGAGGCGAAAATGCCGCTTCCAGGGGCGCTGAGCGTGACTCCCATTCTGCCATCCAGACAGCCGCCGTGTCCGCTTGCAGGGCGCATCTGCTCGTTCGCGTTGAGCGGGACCGAGTCACCGCTGTTTGTTCCTGTTGCGCCTACGCATATTCCGCTTTTAGACACCGCCTCCTGGCTCAATTGAGGGGGATTGGCAGTGCCGTTGTTCGCCGCGCTCTGGAAATATACAAAATTTTTTCTCGACCATACAAAGAGGTCCTTGCTTCTGAGAGATGAGTTGTAGAGAGGCTTGTTTACGATAGAGCTTGCAAGGGAATTTGTCTCGATTCTTGCTCCAAGGGCGTAGCTGTCATCCACATATATGGAGCTGGAGTTGTCAACAATGAGCTTGGCGGCGGGAGCTATTCCGCGGTATTTGAGATCATCAAGGTCGTTGCCGATCGCAGTTGTGCCCGTGTGGGTCCCATGTCCGCCGCTGGAGCCATCATTTGCCGAATCGCCTAGCGCCGGACCGTAATATGCGATTATTTTCCGGTGCGCGTTGTTTGCAGTTCCGTTGAGGCTTATTCCCCAATTTGGAGCGGAATATGCATCGTCGCGGAGAGAATCGCAGTCCGGCTCGCAGTTTTCCGGCGTTTCTATGATTTGCCCGGTCCCGTCTATGCCATATTCATAAATGGGTTTCCGCCTAGTGTCGGCTGATTGCAGGACTCCGTTCGCCTTCTCCATCGTAGGGACTTGGAGCTTGATATACGGCTCGACTATATATACAGAATCGTTTGCGGCAAGAATTGCGAGCCCGTCGGAAAGTCTGTCCAGTGCGATTCTCGCTAGAACGAGGCTTTCCACATAGTCTCGGCATCCGTCATTGGGAAGATCTCCTATCGGCTCTGCAAAAGGAATATTTGATGTCAGCCATTCTGAAAATGCCTCCCGGGCATTGGAGCTTTTCAGGACAATCTTCAGATTTGCGCATTCGCTACCGTCGGTGTTTATTGAGACTGCCGGGTTGTTTTCTCTGGAAAGCAGACTCGAATCAATATTGAAGTATGGCTGCCAGAGCATGGAAAACTGGACTTCGGGGAGAGCCAATACTCTCGACAAGGTCTCACTTGTCATTCGAACTCTGAATGAATTGTATGGAATGTAGTCGGAAATTTCAACACCGAGCCGTTCCAGCAGTCCCCTGTAGCCGGCTTGTATTGGACCAATGAACTGGACGATGTAGTCTGCCGTCTCTCCTGGCATCGGCAAATTGCTCCTTGCGAATTTCGCAGGTATTTCAGGCATCTCGTCCTTCTGCGTATTCCAGCGCATGCCGGCGATTGAGAGCATGTCTTCATTTCCGGTGAGCAAATCTTCCGGAATCTGCCTCTTTAGCTCGGAACGCATAGCGGAAATGTCCGAAGAAGACTGCTTTGACGCGATTTTCGAGCCTGAAATCAGTGCGCCGGAGAACTTTTCCGGCACCTGGACGGAAGCCCCAATAGCTTCTGAATTATCAGCGGGAGCAGGTGCGGGTCTCAGCTCAGCCTTTGATTCGCCATTTTCAAAGATACTATTTTCGTGAAGCAGGATGCTGTAGGGCAAAAGAGCCAGAGCTACAAGTGCCAGATAAAGGTTTCTCCTCTTCATCATGCTATCTCCTTTCAGTTTGCCAACAAAAATATGGAATTATTGGATTGTTATATATCAATATAATATCACATACTGCCTCGAATGTCAATCCGACCATGAAAAAAAGTGTCTGAAAAATTGAGTCAAAGCGTTTTTCTACTGTATTGGTTTGAGAATTAAACAAATCTATATCTTAAAAAAGGTTCAGCTTCATACCTAACACAGTATCTCTAGCCCGATTTTCCGAATAGAAAGCAAAAATTATTTTTACGACGAAACATTTATCAAGCCACGGCATGACGCGGAATACGTGAAGAAAGTCCCCTGTGGCTTCCAGATGCAAAATATTGAAATTCAGTATTCAATATTTTTTTCAATTCTAATTTCAGACTTCTTGAGCCGTATAGGGAAAATTATAATCTTATGGAAAATACATATCTTGGATTTGTTTAAATCGGGGTCGGTGTCGCTATCGGAATCGGAATAGATGCATGGGAATAATATTCGATCCCGACCTGCTTGCGCGAGCGCGCAGGCAAGTTCCGATCCCGATCCCGACCTGTCTGCGTGCTCGCACAGGCAGATAAATCCCAAGAACAGCAATTTCCACGAGTCAGGAATTCTGATTTTACGATGTCGCGGATTCAGATGTCTGAATTTGTCCTCGCACAAAGGCATAGAGGCACAAAGATTTCACCCGGGAACGCCGAGCTCCAGCTCGGCATCTGGAAAAGAGCCGACAAGATGTCGGCGTTCCCATAATGGGACGAAGATTATTGTCCGCCTATTTTTTGCCTCCGCGCTGTCCGGAAATTTCAGCCGCGATTTTTTTGAGTGCGTCGAGCTGAAACTTCTTGTCCAGGGCGATCTTCGGATTTGCCGCGGACACAGTGACAGTTGCCGTGGAATTTTTGAGTTCAACATCAATCGGGCGGACTTCGCCGTCGAAGGAATTTTTGGATCCTGGCTTGAGCTCCTTCACATCTGTCGGCAGACCGATATTGTCAAGGATTTCAATGAACGGCTCCGGATCGAGCTCCTCGACATTGACCATGGTTTTCGTGTCCCATTTTCCGTTGGCGATGAGAATTGCCGCCGCAACTGGGGGCACTCCGGCGGTATAGCTGATTCCCTGCGAACCAATCTCCTTGTAGCACTCTGCATGATCGGAGATCTGGTAAATGAACACTTCGCGTTTTTTTCCGTTTTTCCATCCCTTTACAACATTGCCTATGCATGTCTTTCCGGTGTAGCCGGGAGCCAGGGTCATGGGATCTGGCAGAAGAGCCTTGACAAACTTGAGAGGAACAAGTTCCTGTCCGTCAGAGAGTTTTACCGGAATATGCGAAAGGAATCCGAGGGTTCTCAAAACAGTGAAGACATTGATGTAGTGGTTGCCAAAGCCCATCCAGAAACGGATGCTCTTTGCATCAATATTTTTCGACAGCGAATGCAGTTCGTCGTGTCCATTAAGGTAGACCGGGCATTTCCCGACAACTGGAAAATCGTATTCGCGCTTGACTGAGTGCGTTGGATATTCCTTCCATTTGCGGTCAATCCAAGCCCAGACTTTGACGAATTCGCGGAAGTTGATCTCCGGATCGAAGTTCGTCGCGAAATACCTGCCGTGAGATCCGGCATTCACGTCAAGTATGTCTATCGTGTCGATCTTGTCGAAATATTTTTTCTGGGCGAGGGCGCAATATGCGTTGACCACGCCGGGATCGAATCCGGCGCCGAGAAGGGCGGTTACTCCCGCCTTTTTACAGCGGGCCTTGCGTTTCCATTCGTAGTTTGCGTACCATGGCGGCTTCTCGCAGACCTTGTCAGGATCCTCGTGGATGGCGGTGTCCATGTATGCGACGCCAGTCCGCAGGCAGGCTTCGAGCACTGACATGTTGACAAACGCATTTCCGAGGTTGATCACTATTTCGGATTTCGTCTCTTTGATGAGTTTGGCAGTGGCGTCAATGTCAAGTGCGTCGAGCTGTCTTGCCTCAAGCTTGTTTGATTTGACCTTGAGATGCTTCATTTTATTGATGCTTGCCACGATCTGGTCGCATTTCGACTTTGTTCTCGACGCGATGCAGATATTTCCAAGGATGTCGTTCGACATTGCCGCCTTGTGCGCGGCGACGTGCGCCACTCCACCGGCTCCGATGATCAGCACATTTTTCTTCATGAGTCGTCTTCCTCTCCGATTTTTCGCTTCAAACCCGTTTTGCAGGTGGATCGCATGAAGCGGACTTGTTATTTTTTCCGCAGAATCTTTCTTTTCAATCGTGTACACCGCACCCGGATTGTCCGGCAAAGCTGGACAGCGGCACGGAAAAAACTCGCAATGCTCTAGCGAATCTAGAATCATTTCGAGAAAAAATCAAGCCATATGGACAAAGTCTTCTTGAATTTGAGAAAAGAACTGCTATAATTGGGTGCGATTGGGTCGGACTGAGTTTATTTTCTCATTTCGCCTTTTGAAAAATCGTCGCAGTTTTTATTGCGTTTTCGACCGGACCGTTTATGACGGTCGGTCAAGTGTTAAATAAATCAGCTTGTATTTTTGGAAATTATTTTTTTTTAATGTCAGAAATTCCTTCAGTATATTTTTTGGGTTCCGGATCTTTGGGATTGCCGATTCTGGACAGGCTTCTGGCCTCCAGGAAGCTCCGCATGATCGGGTTTGGAACTCAGACGGACAGGAAATCTGGGCGCGGCCAGAAGGAGTCGCCTACGCCTGTCGCCGCAAAGCTTCAGTCTGTGGGAATTTTTCCCGACAAAGAACTGAGCATCAATTCTCCCCCCTTTCTGGAGCGGCTTAAAGCCTTGTCTCCTGATTTTATTCTCACCGCGTCTTTCGGACAGATGCTGAAAAGCGAGATTCTTTCCCTGCCAAGAATTGCCTGCGTGAACGTCCATGCCTCGATTCTTCCGCTGTACAGGGGGGCTTCTCCTATACAAAGCGCGATTCTGAACGGCGACAGCAGGAGCGGCGTTGCCTTCATGAAGATGGACAAGGGGCTTGACACCGGACCAGTCTATCAGATTTATGAGGTGGAAATTTGCGGGTCCTGGCGCGCTCCGGATCTGGAAAATGCGCTAGGAGAGCTTGCCGCGCTGAACGTGGAGGACTGTCTCGAAGGGATCGCATCCGGCGCGATTTCTCCGCTTCCCCAGGACAATGCGAAGGCGACTTATGCTGGAAAAATCGAAAAGGAGATGGGGCAGATTGACTGGAACGGAAGCGCAGAGGCGATCTGCAGAAAATTGAGGGCGTTCCATCCCTGGCCAGGCGTATTTTTCGAGATCGAAATTGACGGGCGCTCCGAAAGGGTTAAGCTTCTCGATGCCTCCCCCTTGAGCGGATGCGCGGAAAATCTGAATCCCGGAACAATCATCCCCAATCGGGAAGATCCGGCAATATCGTGCGGAAACGGGACTGCCCTCCTCCTGAAAAAACTTCTTCCCCAGGGGCGCAGGGAAATGAGCGGAGCGGATTTCATCAGGGGACTGCGGTCCAAGACGTTCGAAATCGTAAATCGAAGCACAATCAAACAGGAAAAGAAATGATTTTTTCAGAACTATTCAAATTTGGCAAGGAAGTGAAAAAAAGGCTTGTCATAAATTGCGAAAATCTCGAAACAAGAGTGGTACTTCTCAACGACGGTAAAATAGAAGAATATCAGATTGAAAGAAAAGACGACGAAAACATTGCAGGCTCGGTCTATCTTGGGAAAATAGTGAATTACGAGCAGTCATTGCAGGCGGCGTTCGTTGACATCGGCGCTGAAAAGCATGCGTTTCTGCATTACTGGGACATGCTTCCGGCAACTTACGAAAATTCGGAAAAAATCCTTGCCGACAGGGCAAAGGAACACAGGAAGACTCCGAAAAAAAGCCGCGGTTCTGCAGATTTGGACGGACTGATCAAGAACATCAATTCCAAAAGAAAACGCATTGAAGCCGCGCAGATTCCTAAAATTTTCCCAGCCGGCAGTGAAGTCATAGTCCAGGTCTCGAAGGGGCCAATAGGCACCAAGGGTGCAAAAGTGACGGCGAATGTGACTATTCCCGGCAGATATATCGTTCTCCTGCCTTTTTCGGACGACATCGGCATTTCAAAGAAAATCGAGGATCGCAAGGAGCGCGAGCGTCTGAGAAGCATTCTTCTCGATTTGGATTTTCCAGAAGGGATGGGCTGTATATGCCGGACCTTTGGAGAGGAGCGCAAGAGCGCCTTCTTCAAAAGGGATCTGGACATGATATTGGAGCTCTGGAACAGGGGCTTCGAAGAGAACAGGCAGATCAAGGCGCCGTGCCTGATATTCAAGGAGCCTAATCTGATCGAAAGAACCATACGTGACTTTCTCACGGAAGACATTGATGAAATCGTGGTTGACGACAAGGAGGCATACGGGCACATAACCGAAATGCTCGAGAAGGTCGTCAGCAAGGTCATGGCCAAGAGAGTGCGCCTGCATTCCAAGCCGAAGCCGATCTTCGAGGAATATGGGATCGAAAAACAGCTCGCCGTCATCTACAGCAGAAAAATTCAGCTTCCAGGCGGCGGGAGCATATGCATTGACGAGACTGAGGCGCTTGTTGCGATAGATGTGAATTCCGGAACGAACCGCGGGAAGAATCAGGCTGAGACTATCGCAAAGACCAACCTTGAGGCATGCGATGAAATCGGGCGACAGCTCAGGCTCAGAAACATCGGCGGAATCATAGTGATAGACTTCATTGACATGCGTTCGCACAGCGACAGGGATGCAGTCTTCAAGAAGATGAGGGCGATCTCCAAATCCGACAGGGCGAGGATCAAGCTCTATCCTATCAGCGCATTGGGACTGATGGAGATGACCCGGCAGAGGGACAACGAAAGTCTGCGGGAGACTGTTTTGGACCCATGTCCCTACTGCGACGGGCGCGGAAAGCTCAAGTCAGCCGTCTCCATGAGCGTGGAAATTCAGCGCGAGCTGAACAGGATCATACGCAAATACCGCAAGGACAAGGAGTTCGCAGTGCGCGTCATCATGCATCCGACAGTTCTGGCAAGGATGAAGAACAGCGACTCCGAGTTTCTGAGCGAAATGGAGAAAAAGTACGGAGCCCAGATCAGTTTCAGAGGGGACACGAGCATCCATCTCGAGGAGTTCAGGCTTGTGGATCCGATCACTGGCGCGGAATATTCGGACTGAAAAAATATAACATATTGAAGTAAAACAACTAAGGAGGAAAGAAAATGGACAGGTTCAACAGGAGCTCTTTCAACAACATCGCGCTTTTCGCGGACATGGAAAATCTGATAATTTCATCACTGGAAATAGGGCTTCCCGTCAATCTCGAGCCGGTCATACGGAAGCTTCTCGAGTCGGGCAGAGTCACGATCCGCAGAGGCTTCGGAGATCTCGATGCGGCATGCAGAGGGGAATGGAAAATAAGATCCCAGGTCAGAAGGATGATGCTTGACAATCTGGTGCAGTTCGAGGACATCCCCTATTCGACTCCCCACAAGAACACCGCCGACATGCGTCTCACCGTCGAGGCGCTTTCCACTGCATACAACTATCCTGACGTCAACTACTTCGCCATTGTCGCATCCGACAGAGACTACGTTCCGCTGATCTCGAAGCTCCGCGAGCTGGGCAGATGCATCATCGGCGTAGGATGCAGTCCTGACACTGTCAATGAAATATATGTGAAATCCTGCGATTTGTTCATCTATTACTCCACCCTCTTCAGTTCCGCGCCGGTTCAGACGCAAAACGGCGTAGCTCAAAATCCGCACGACAGCGTCCTGCTGGATTCATACATGTCTCTGCTCTGCAACGCGGTCAGATCCCTGGACCAGAGAGGCTTGAAGTCGGTCGGCGCCGCAGTGGCACCTCTCATGCGGCAGTTGAGATCCGACTTTGATCCGTCGCTTGTCGGATTCAGAGGCCTTAGACAGCTTGTCGAAGAGGCGGAGAGACGCGGTCTATGCGAAATCCAGCCGCACGGAGAGGACATGTTCATCCGCCTGACGGCGGAAGCCGCACGCGTCAGGGAGGAGGAAATGAGCGCCTCATATTCCCAGTTCAGCCCAAGGCATTTTGTCCCATCAATCGAAGACTATAGAAAATATTTCCTCGAAAAGCTACGCTGTGAAATCCCGTCGGCAAAGCTCAGGGCTTTCATCTACAGGGAAGGCGTCAGACTGATCGAAGAGCAGGTCAGAGACATACTTGACCTGAGCGAATTGAGCATTGAAATATCAAGGATTCTTGTGCAGAAGGGCGGTCCTGCCGCACAGCCGGTAATCTTTAAAGTGCTCTATGCCCTTTTCAGAGCCAAGGCGTTCAAATTCGAGCTCAGCGAACAGCCCTACAACCCTGAAATAACTGGCATAATAACACCACCGGAACACTGGGACGAGCTATTCATCAGGAACTGCCTCACTGTCCTTAAATGGGACAGAAGAAGCTGGTCCATCAACCTGCCAGCCATAGCGGATCTCTTTGAGATTGAAGAGGAGAAAATTGACGAGATCATGAAGACCCTTGACAGCAGAAACCCGGATGCCTGAAGCGGCGAGTTTAAATCCGGCTTGATTTTTCCCCGCAGGCTGACTAGATTCAGATGCTATGAAGATAAATTATGAGACAGTTCAAGTAGAACCGACCTGTTGCAGTCAGACATTTTCGGTGCTGTCTGGATGTACACAGTATGTAAAAATTCTGCTCTTCCTCAATATCGGGATTTTCCTCGCTCTTTCCCTGTCCTCGCGTTTTGGTCTTGTCAATATCATGGACGTGTTCAACACATTTGGGCAGGTGAACTCCGATCTCTTTGCAAAATTCAAGATATGGCAGTTGTTCACTTCACTTTTCCTTCATGGAGGACTCCTTCACATCTTGAACAACATGTTCGCCCTCTGGCTATTCGGTGTCCATCTCGAAAAGGAATGGGGATCAAAAAACTTTCTCCTGTTCTACTTCACCTGCGGAGTAGGATCGAGCCTCTTCTCATATGCTGTCGAACCTTTTTCCAGCATCCCGTCCATCGGCGCATCAGGGGCAATATTCGGCCTGATCGCGGCGTTCGGGCTGATTTTTGCAGAAAAGGACCTCTACCTCTTCTTCGTCACTTTGAAAGTCAAATATTTCGTTCTCATATGCGTCGGAATCGAACTTTTCCTATGTATAATGAGTGTGCAGGATGGAATCGGACACTGGTCGCATCTGATCGGATTTGTAATAGGATTCCTTTATGTGAAAATCGGAGACAGGATTAACAACAGGCGATATTCCAGATTTTCAGTAAAGACAAGTGGAAGATTTGACAATATCGAATTGGATTGATCTCTTTTCGAGCATAGGTTATGGAGCTTCTTTGACAAGAACAACATCAAGAGGTGACTCGAATGCCTTTTTCCCAGAATGAAGAGCTTGAAGTCCTGATCCGGGCGCGATATCCAATCATCTACGTCGTATCCTGGGAGGAGGAGAGAGTCATAGAAAAAATCTCCCAGATAGCGCAGAAGCGTAACAAGAAAGTCCTAACCTGGAGCTACAACACGGGAATTGTCCCTGTCGGCATTCCTTCCGATTCGAAGAAGAACCTCGACACATCCACCAAGGATCCCCTGCTCGCACTCAACAAGGTCATCGAACAGATTGAACCAGCAATCTATGTGTTCAAGGATTTCCATCCGTTCATGACAAAGAATAATTTTTCGATCATCCGACGTCTCAGGGAGGTCGCCGAATACCTGAAAAACAGCTACAAGACTCTTGTCCTCATCGCGCCATCCATGCAGATTCCTTCCGAACTTGAGAAGGACATAACCCTTGTGGATTTTCCTCTGCCATGCTTTGACGAGCTGGGCAGGCTCCTCGACAGAATAGTGGAGGACGTTAAGGACAATCCCCAGATAGAGATCGACATTGACGACGAGTCCAGGGAGAAAATACTGCGCGCCGCCCTCGGTCTTACGCTGAAGGAGGCGGAAAACGTATTTGCGAAAACTCTTGTCATGAATGGAAAGCTCGATGCCACGGTTGTCCCGATAGTGCTTTCGGAAAAAGAGCAGATCATACGGAAATCGGGAATCCTCGAATATTATGAGACAGGCGAAAACTTCAACAGTGTCGGCGGTCTTGATGCGCTGAAGGACTGGCTCTCGAAAAGGGGGCTGGCCTTTAGCGACAAGGCGAAGGCTTTCGGTCTGCCGTCGCCCAAGGGAGTCCTCTTTCTCGGAGTGCAGGGCTGTGGAAAAAGCCTTTGCGCCAAGGCGGTCTCGTCCATGTGGGAGCTTCCCCTCCTGCGTCTCGATGTCGGAAAACTTTTTGAAAGCGCGCTGGGATCCTCCGAAGAGAACATACGCAGAGCGATAATAATAGCGGAATCCGTTTCTCCGTGTGTCCTGTGGGTGGATGAGATAGACAAGGCGTTCGGCGGAGTCGGCGGTTCATCCGGGATGACCGATGGCGGCACGACATCGAGAATATTTGGGTCCTTCATCACGTGGCTTTCAGAAAAATCAACGCCAGTATTTGTGATAGCCACTGCAAACGACATTTCTCGGCTCCCCCCCGAACTCATGCGCAAGGGGCGTCTCGATGAAATATTCTTCGTGGATCTTCCAAACGAAGCGGAAAGGAGGCAGATTTTCTCCATCCAGATCGCCAAGCGTGGCAGGGATCCTGAAAACTTCGATCTGGACGCCCTTGCTATCGAGGCGAAAGGATTCAGCGGGGCGGAAATAGAGGAGTCCGTCATATCAGCCCTTTACGAGGGATTCTACTCGAACAGGGATCTTGAACAGGATGACATAGTGAAGAGCATCAAAATTACGGTTCCACTTTCAAAGACGATGCTCGAGGAGATAAATGCAGTAAGAAAATGGTGCGAGGGAAGGGCAAGACCGGCCTCCTATCAGGATCTGAAGGAGGAAAGCCCAGATCATCAAAGCAAAATTGAACTATAGAAAGGTGTCCTTATGAGCGCAGTGATAATTCTGACTCCCGTTGTGATCGCCGCCTGGCCAGCAATAAGCGCGGCAGTAATAGGCGCAGTGGGTGCCATGGGATATGCGGCGGCAAGTTCAACTACAGCCAGTGCCAAGGATGCGATGAAGGTGTCTGTAGATAAATCCGTTGACATCGAAGTGAAAAACAGCGAAATATTGAAGGACAATCTTGCCCGCGAAGAGCAGATGGTCTTTACGAAAGATGATGTGACTGTCACATTCAAGCGCGACATACGCGGGAAGCTGAATGTCTGTGTCAAGGGCGAAAACAGATCCAGAGCGGAACTTGAGAGGATCGGAAAGGAAATCGCCGACAAAGTGACTCAGCAGTACATATACAACCGGGTCGTCTCAGAGCTCCAGAACAGCGAGTTCTCAATCATTGACCAGGAAGTCTCCGGGAACGGCTCGATAAAAATCCATGTACGCAACTGGGAATAATAAATCGGAGGAAATACGCCATGCCGCAGAAAGACATAGAGATAGAGATCAGCAGTGACGGAGAAGTCAAGGTCCATTTCAAGGGAATCAAGGGTCAGAAATGCCTGGAATACTCCAAGTTGTTCGAACGCGCCGTCGGCAATACGAAGACGCAGGAGTTCACATCCGAATTCTATGAGCCCGAATCGCAGGTCGGAGCAGACATCTCTCTGGAGATTAAATGAAATGTTCGAACTGTGGACTGGCAAATCTTGATCATGTCGCCAAATGCGTGAAGTGCGGACAGAATCTAGACGAATCCAATTCACCATCCAATATTGAAAATCTCCAGACCTATCCTCCCAGGGCGAACAAGTTTATAAAATCAATCAGAAACATTTTCTACAAGTTGAACAGGGATATTGGCAAGGTTCCCGACACAAACTCACATGCCTCCTACGAAGAGAGGGACAAGTCTTCTTTTCTGGCGGAACTGTATCAGGTCTCAATTCCATCACTAGTAAGCGTGATACCAGGGCTTGGACATTGGAAGCATGGACGGAGGTTCATCGCAGAAGTCATTTTTTTCCTATATGTCTCATGTCTTGTCCTCGGCATTTTTTTTTATGGAAGCATTCTTTCAAACATATTTTTTGGAATGATGATTTCTATACATGCCATTAGTATTTTTGACGTGTACAATCTCAACTGGGGAAATGATTTCAGGCACCGTCTGCATTGCATGGCGCTGATAGTCATAGTGATTTTCTCCGGGTATTATCTGGCATACAGACAGATAACATCAAGGGTGATTGGATTCAGGATCCCCTTCGACTATCTTGCTCCGGAGATAAAACTCAATGATTTTGTGCTGGCGACACGTAGAAGCACATACCAAAGAGGGCAATTGGTATTCTTTTCCAGGGAAAGGATGCAGGCAAGATTGGAAATGTTCGTAGAGCATGGCAATTTTGTGGACAAAATCATTGCTTGTCCGGAAGATACGGTTTTAATAAGGGGAAATACCATTTATATTAATGGCGGGAAATTGGCCGAGGATAAGTATCCCATTAACAGGACGGCATATTTGCAGGACATGGAAGTCAAGCTTGGGAAAGGAGAGTACTTCATTTATCCTTCGACCTTGAACCGCCTTGACAGGCTCGGTCCGGATTTTCTCAAGGAATACAGTACCGTCAATTCAAATTCCCTGCGTGGACTAACAATGATCTATGCGCCACTGCCACGGATGAAGTTTCTAGATCAATAATACGGAATGAATCATGGGACGCTTTTCATCATTGGAACTTGAGCAGTCGCAGAGCGTGGAGGAAGTCCCGGCTTCTCAAGGCGGAGGAGAAACCTCTTTCGGGGACAGGCCGAAGGATGCTTCTTATTTCCTTTCAATGGCGGAGGAGGAATATCATCTTGCCAACTTCGAGAAAGCCATGCAGTTATATTCCAGGGCGCTCAGCTTCGACCCCTCGAACAAAACGGCATGGGTATTTCAGGTCAGATGCCTCATATCACTTTCGGAATTCAAGGAGGCGGCGATGTGGGCTGACAAGGGAATGCAAGTCCTCGGAGAAAGTCCGGAAATGTTTGCGGCAAAGGCGATGGCCCTCTGTAGGATGGGTGATTTCAGCAGGGCGTATGCTCTTTCCGATCTTTCAATCGGATTCACAGGCGATGATCCGTTCGTGTGGCTCAGCCGGGGCGAAATACTGCTCCACCAGAAAAAGTCGAACGCCGAATTCTGCTTCCAGAAAGCCTTGAGCTCCGTCGGAGCATCCTGGGAGATCAGTCTTGAAACTGCGAGAATATATTTGTTCTATGGACTTGCACATAAGGCATTTGCAACTCTTGAAACTGTTGTCGTCAAACACAGTTCGAATGCGGCTCTATGGCATGAACTCGGAAACTGCTTCAGGAAAATGGGGATGAAGGACAAATCCATGCAGGCATATTCCAATGCCATCCAGCTTGAGCCAAAATTCGAAGCGGCTAGAAAAGCGATGTCGGCAGTAGAAAACATGGGCTTCCTTGAATCGCTCAAGACGAAAATATTCGGAAGGAAATAGACGGATGGAAATCAGAAACTATCTTAAGGTCGCAAGAAAATACAACGCGTCAGACATACATATTGTCGCCGGACTTCCTCCTGCTCTGAGGGTCAGCGGAGACATCCTCCTGTCAAAGTCGCCGGAAGTCACACATGAGCAGATAGAGAAAATCATCGGGCAGATTATGAACGACGAGCTGAAGTCGGCTCTTAAAGCAAAACTGCAGATCTGTTTCTCAATTACAGACGATGAGTATGGCCGCTTCAGGGTTACTGTCTATCACCGGGGAGGCAGACCGGAACTTACGATCAGGCTATGCGCAAGGGACATTCGATCAAGGGAGGAGCTTGGTCTTCCTGCAAGCGTTGACGACCTGATCAAGAAGCCTTCCGGCCTCATTCTGATAACCGGTCCTACCGGAGTCGGAAAAACAACCACAATGAGCTATCTTATTGACCTTATCAACTGCGATCGGCGATGCAAAATCGTGACAATTGAAGATCCCATCGAGTATGTCCACGAACATAAGAACGCCATTGTCATCCAGCAGGAGCTATATACGGATTTTCTTTCTTTCCCTTCCGCCCTTTTCCACGTCCTGAGACAGGATCCTGATATAATCGGGATAGGCGAGATGCGCGACTACGAAACAATTTCAACAGCCCTCACCGCCGCAGAAACAGGCCACCTCGTGCTGGCTACGCTCCATACCCCGGACGTCTCGCAGACCGTGGAACGCATAATAGGAGTCTTCCCTTCTGAACAGCAAAACCAGGTGATGATACAGCTCTCCAGCTCCTTGCACGGGATAATCTCACAGCAGTTAATTCCTACGATTGATCATAGAAGCAGAGTTCTCGCATATGAATTTCTCGTCGCGAACACGGCAGTTAGAAATGTCATAAGGATGAACGAATGCTTCAAGCTTTACAGCATCTTGGAGATGGGAAAGTCGCTAGGGATGCAGACAATGGATGTCTCCCTCTCAAGCCTTTACGAGAAAGGTCTGATAAGCTATGATTCCATGCTGTCGCGCGCCGCACATCCGGAAGACATGAGAAAGAGATACAACAAGAACTCAGTCTGACATTCTCCGCGCAAGTCTTGCAAGCCCTCCGTCCAAGTCTTGAATGGAAAGCGTTCCATCCTTGTCTATCACAATATTAGTTTCGTGCAGGAGACTCGGTCTTATGTCCATCTTTTTCAGGTGCTCCATCCTTTCTCCGATGCCTATCTCGGCAGTCCTCCTGATTCCGAGGGAGTCCATGAACGATTCTATTTCGGCCAATTCGGCATAATCTGAACCTGAAATGCCTGGAACTTCAGTGAAAGGAATAAAGTTTTTCAGGAGATGAACCTTCGCATCCGGCAGATTTTCGGAAATCCATCTGATAAGATTCCTGGAACAGCAGTCCAAATGACCCGCGAGCGGCAGGTGGCGAATTATCACAGTACCAGTTTTTGAAGCTGAAAGCAGATTTCTCTTCACATGCCGGAGATATTCGTCGGCGCCTGACAGCTTTTGCGCGCATAGATCGTTCCCATACTTGAAATCTGCCAAAAAATATTCCGCAAACGAGGCGACTAATTCCATTGCCGGCTCTGTCATGTACATGTTGCTGTTCCATACCACTGGCAGATCTCCTTCAACGTTTTCCATTATTTTTAGGATCGCCAGAAGATTGACCGTGGGCTCTCCCCCTAGAAAATTCGCATTTCTTCCGCCTGCAGAAAATGAAATATCTATATTTCTGGCAACCTTGGAACAGTCGAGCGGAGTCCCAGCCCTTGCATCGTCCACATGGCGCCGGTTGGAGCAATAGACGCATCTGAAATTGCATCCGGTCAGATAGACGGTATGCGAAGGAATAAGTTCCGGTTCTTCGCCAAAATGCAGAAAATCTCTGAATACATATGCCTCGTCTCCCAGGCCGCAGTACCCTTTTTCACCTCTCATGCGGTTCACTCCGCATCTCCGTTCACAGAGACAGCATGACTTCATAAGTTCTTGGGTGGCGGCAATCAAAGAAGCATATCTGCCTGTTGATTTAATGTTTTCATGGAGATTTTTCATATTTCGCAAGAGCCCCTAAAATATATGCCTGAACATCAAAAGGCAAAGAGCATTGCCAAAGTCCGGCGCTAAGCTGTATGTGCCGTCCTGCATGGACGGCATAGGAGGAACCCAGTGCCTTCAGCACGTATAATCTTATTTTACGATGGGATTCCCCCATGGGTGAAACAGATATGCGTTGAGAATCCTTTTCTTTTCGGATCAGACATCATTAGAGATATTTAGCGATGACATCGTAGAGCGCGTCAAAGGTGAATGGCTTTGCGATGTGGTCGTTCATCCGCGCGTTCAGGCACATCTGCTTGTCCGACTCCAGCGCGTTTGCCGTAACGGCTATTATCGGGATCGTCTGCCCTTTCTCATAGCTCCTGATCCTGAGAGAGGCTTCGAATCCGTCCATCACAGGCATTTCGCAGTCCATCAAGATGATGTCAAAATCCGCTTCGCCAAATTTCTCCACCGCCTCTTTTCCGTTTGCCGCGACCGTGAGATCGGTGCCCATCCTGTTCAGAAATATTGAAGCCATCTTCATGCTTGTCCTGTCGTCTTCGGCAAGAAGGACGCGGATCTTCTTAATAAAGCGCTTTTCAGCGACCGGATAGATTTTATGAGGGATTTCCTCGATCTCGTCCGGAGCCGGGACACGGACTGGCAGTTTGACCAGGAAACTGCTTCCAGACCCCTTTTCACTTCTTGCCTCAATGCTTCCGCCCATTTTGACGACGAGATATTTGATCACCGTGAGACCAAGATTCACAATACCAAATTTTCTGGTGACCGTTGATTTTTCTTTTGTGAAATCGAAGATTCTATCCAGCTTCTCCTTGGATATTCCCAGGCCGCTGTCCTTCACGCAGAGTGTGAGCTCTCCGGAAAAATTATCTGTCTCGGCGAATTTTGCGCTGAACTCGACGGAACCCTTTTCCGTGAACTGTATCGCATTGGAAAGGAGCGTTGAAACAATTTGAGAGACCCGTTTAGGATCGGATTTCAGCCATTTCGGCAGTGCGTTGAAAGATGAAATGAGAGATATTCCTTTTTTCTCCGCGCTTGCACTTGCGCTCTCAGCTATTTTTCCGAAGAGATACTCGAAATTCACGGACTTCTCTTTGATCTCTATTCCAGACGTTTCCATTTGGTTGAATTCGGCAATGGAATCCAGAACATTGAGAAGCCTGGCTTCCGATTCGGCAATGGTCTTTACGCATTCCTTCTGATCCGGAGCCAGCGTTGATTCAAGAAGAATCGCGGACATTCCGGATATCCCCGTCATCGGAGTCCTTATTTCATGGCTCATGGTGGCGAGGAATGCGCTCTTCGCCTGATTGGCGGTTTCCGCCTGGATTGCAAGGTTCTTGACAGCCGTGAAAAGCTCCTCGATTTTCGACGCCATTGACTGCGCCGAAAGACCAATGAATCTCAGCTCGTCATGGACAAGCTTGCTCTCGTCCAGCAACGGATCTTTTCTTTCTGCGTAGTCCCTCAGAAAATCGAGGATGATATCAGTTTCCGTCTTGAGCTTCCTTGAAAAATTGCCGACAAAAATGATTGGAACCGCAATTGCAAGAGCAGATATCAGGAAAATCAGAAGGGCGTCGAATAGAAGTTTGAGACTCATGAAGTCAGAAGAGGAAGAGGATATCTCGCGTCCATATCCGTAGAACTCGGCGCATAGAATCCAGCCGAGCTGGGGGATTGTCATCCCGCAGGCCATGAGTCCTTCCTGACCGTCTTCAGGCTTATAGAGCGACTCTGAAGCATTCTTCCTTCGCAGATCTTCTACAAGAGACGAATACTTGTCGGAAAGAAGCTTTTCGCCTGGCAGGGCTGAAATGTTCCTGCCCGCAAGCATTGAGTTTACAGGATGGAAAAGAAGTGTGCCGTCCGGAGATATGAGCGACAGCGAGATATTGCCTGTTGCAAGTTTAAGACTGCGGATTTTTTCAAGAACACCCTCTTTGATCTTTTCCTGCCCCGCATTGTCCGAGCCGCTCCAATTGCTGTCCCTGATTTGCCGTTCTATCTCGTTCTTCGCATGCTGGCATGCATTTTTCAGCAGGATGTAGTTGTAGCTCTCGTTGGAAGCTCTGATCTGCTCAAGCTTTTCAACATGAAAAAGATAGCTCTGAACCAGCAGTATGGACGTGAAGCAGAAGCTGAGAAACAAAATCGTGCCAAGCCATGCCCTGAGCGTAGCCCTTAAAATGCTATTTTGCCTTTTCAAATTTCACCCCCCTGCGTATATGCCTGATAAAAACATCCGACACTGCAAGATTTCTCAAGTAAATATCACGATAATTTTCCATGATTGCACCTAAAAAATCTCCCCTTCAGAAAATTGCGGCGCAATTTTCATCTAGGAACAGGTCAATATAGCCCGGTTTGCGCCGATGAAAAGTAGCAACGTTGATATTCTTTAGCACATTCGGCACGGATATTTGACATTTCGTGCTTTTTGTATGCTTTTTGGGATTCAAAACGGCGTAAAACAAGGGAAAATAAGGGTTTGGGATAATATCGAAAATTCGTTGTAAGTCGTTGATTATGAGGATAATTAAATGGAGCGAGTGAAGGGACTCGAACCCTCGACAATCACGTTGGCAACGTGAT
>DYRX01000228.1:5453-7122 GCA_020718525.1 Victivallis vadensis | reverse complement strand
GACTCGGATTTGAAAGGATTGTCCAGTTCTGCACGGGAATGCAGAACATAAGAGACGTCATCCCCTTCCCAAGAACGCCTGGCAATGCCGAATTCTGAAGATCTCTTACACAAGAAATGCATTGAAGCGAAAAGATATCCGACGAGATAATCTCAGATGTCCGAAGCTCCGTGATTCTGGCTGGAAAGCGGTGGCAGGATTTTTTTCGCGAAATCTATCAATGACGCCTTTTCGGACGGAGACGCGATGGAAAGAAGCTCTCCCAATATTTTTTTTGCAAATTCATAATGCTTCAGCTTTGCCGCCGCCAAGGCTCCGGCAAGCGAGAGATCCTTTCCTTCCGAAACAAGCCTTCCCATCCGGTCAAGCCAGTATGCCGCCTGAAGCGCGCCTGGATAATCCTGATTTTCTTTTGAGGCGCGGAGCAGTCGCAATGCGAGATTCGCAGATGCCGATTCGTCTCCGTCTATCTCCTTGAGGAGAAGCATGTTCATCGCCTTGTGCCTTTCTGGCATCTCGGAGCTCCTGTCCTGCAATGATTTGAAAAACTGTTTTCGCGCCAATTCCATTTCATTGTGCATGTAGCTGTCCCAAGCCTGCACCAGCGAAGAACTTGCACGCCTGAATTCTCTTTCCAGCTCTCTCTTGTGTAGAATCAAATACAGCGTTCCAAGCGCCGCTCCGACGGCAAAGCCGCCCACGTGCGCCCAAAATGCGACTTCCGTGAAATCCCCCATGATTTTCAGCCCATAGGCCATCTGGACGATAAACCAGGAACCAAGAACGAAGTATGCAGGCGCCTGCGCCGGAAGCGGTCTCATGAAAATTATGGCAAAAACCAAAATTTTGATTTTAATTGTAGGAAAAAGCACCAGAAATGCGCCAAGAACGGCGGAAATCGCGCCAGAAGCGCCAATCGTTGGAATGTCTGACATGTAGTCGGGTGTGCTTATGCAGTGGAGCAGAATGCTTGCATATGCACCAATCACATATATGGAAAGAAAACGGAAAAAGCCGATTGCCTTTTCAGGAAGCCGGCCATATATCCAGAAAAAGTAGAGATTCCCGATCAGATGCAGAAGACCTCCGTGCAGAAATGTGCACGTGATTGGGCTCCACCATTTGAAATCCGACGGGACACAGCCAAGCGTGTAGAAAATATTTTCCCGCTCCTGCTCCGACATGTATTTGTATGTCGCATAGTAGGAGCCGATATAGACAATGATAAAAAAATATACAAGATACGGACACCCTTCATAGTCCTGTTCGTCGTCTATTGCATAGGGAAAAAACAATTTGATCTCCTATTCGAGGATTTCGATGTCGTAGTCTTTCATCTCTGCTTCCGGCCCCTTCAATTCCTCCTTAGTTTCCGGCGGCGGAGGCGGTTCTGGCTTTTTGTCCAATCCCGCCTTTCTGCGAACTTCGCACGGATCAAGATTTGTTCCGCATATTCCATAGACAGTAGCCAGAGCAATCTCCTCCTTGCTCAAATTCGACGACATGTCAATAAGCGCGTCAATCAAATCTTTCTTCTTGTATTTTCCGGCATCGGCAAAACGGGCGGCATCAAGAAAACATTGCTTTGCCTTGTCCGGCTCTGTCCCGATCTTTTCCAAGGAGAGACCTTTGTAAAATAGCCAGGCGGCGTAGTGCCGTTTCTCCTGCG
>DYRX01000228.1:0-5353 GCA_020718525.1 Victivallis vadensis | reverse complement strand
TTGAACGCTCCAAGAAGTTTGAGAGGATCCACCCTGATTTTTTTCAGCCGGCAATTCGGGCAGATCAGCTCCCAGCTATCGGAACTGGAGCTGAGGCAGTCGTGGCAGATGCCGGCTCCACACAATGTGCAGGTGACAAAGGCATCTCTGTCAGGATGCCTCCGGCATGGCAGTACAATTTTATCAACATTGCCTTCTTTTTCTGAGAGGGACATTTTATTTAAGCCTGAAAGCCGCGATGCCAGGGTATGTGATGCATTCGTTGCCTCCGCAGGACAATCGCGTGACAAGGTCCGCCTCTTTTTCTAGCTCCATTCCGATCAGCTTTCCAGAGAGAATGAGCATTGGAGGGGCGATCTTGACATTGGAGCGGCGGACAAAGAGCTCCTTTCCGCTTTTTGGATCTATCTGATGAATCATGACGACGCTGGAACTGCCCATGAGCGACTCGCGAGACGGTTCTCTGACAATCGCGAGTTTGCCTTCGCCAAGAGCCATTTCGCCGTAGAGCTTCTTCTTTTTCCAAAGCTCTGTCCCGCTTTTCACATCGTAGCAAATCAGCTCCGAATCATAGACGGTCTTGAGGCGCTTGGAGGCGTTTTTGTTTTGCTTCAGAGGGTTAATGTCATCGTCCAACTGCTCGAATCCCTTCGGCATGGAAGCGCCCTTGGGCATGGACTCTATCTCCTTTTGGGAGCTTGTTGTAACGACCGCGAAGACGCGCATGGCATCGCATGCGATATTTTCCACGTCGTCCAGCTTCTTCTCCCAGAGCAGTTTTTTTTCCGGGATGCTGGCGCACAGGATTCCATCGTCGGTCCTGATCAAAATGAAGTCGCCATTCCTTGAAATTTGATCTTCATAGAAGGATTCCGCAGGAACTTTCCATAGCTTGCTTTTGCCGTCTGAGCTGACGGCGTTAAGCGAATTGCCATCGGCAAAAATCACGCATTCGTCGAAAATTTCGGCGTAGGGACAGAAGCTATCCCCGAGCGCAATTTGCCATTTGTCCTTTCCAGTTTTCAGATCCCCTGCCTTGAGAAGCGCCGACATGTCATCTCCTTTTGCCGTAAAGGAGGAAAGAATATATATTCCTCCGCCTGCCGAAAGCGTTTCAGGGAAGCCGTCCGAGTCCTTCTCCCAAAGAATTTTCCCGGATTCGTCCAAAGAAACGAGTTTGGGGCTTGGCAGTTTGAGAGCTTCAGTGACTGTATCGTAGTCAATCTTCCTGCGCACCAATGCAATGGCTCCTGATTCGTGCGCCGCCGCCTTGCTTATCTCCATGCCGTCGAAGCGCTTTTCCCACTTGAGACCTCCGTCAATTGCAAAGAATGCTATTGAATTTTCCCCGTTGCTGGCGAAAAATCCATCCTTTGTTTTTTTAAGCAAAATGTCGAAACGCCCTAGCTCCGGAACAGATTTTTTGGAGGTCTGAACACCATTTGAGGGATCGAAAGAGACAAACTCGTCTCCCGATTTGAAGAGACACGACTTGTCTGATTCGGAAAGGATGAAGAAGTTGTCAGATTTGATCGGCATGCTCATCTGCCATGCGATCGAGCCGGCGGGGTCAAGAAAATTCTTCCAGACAAGCCAGGCGGCGTAAAATATGAGTGCAAATGCCGCCAGTGCCATGGCAATCTTGACGAACGCAAGAATCTTGTTCATCGAACCCTCATCCTGCCTGCGCTGTTCAATTTCGGAGCGATCCACGCTTTGCCTGCTTGCGTTCAGACATTCCACCGAACAAAAATAGCCGAACTCCCTTCTGCACTCCGAACAAATTTTTTTGCCGCATTTCAGACATTCAGCGCTGAGCGGCATCCCCTCATGCCTTTCGCAAGTCCCATTTTCCACTGGCGTTTTCATTGCAAGTCTCCCCCATTTTGTCCTTGACTTTCTGCGAATCCGGATATATCGTTCTAAAAAAGATAGGAGTCTGTTATGAAAATTCCAGCCGTGATTCTGTTTTTTGTAGCTTCTGCGTCTCTTCTTATTGCCGATCCGATTGACGAGAGGGAAAACCGCGAGATGAACCAGGCACAGTCCCAGGAAAAGAGCATGGATTCAGAGCTCCGCTCCAAAGAGTCCAAATCTGAAAAGAAAGCACATTTCTCGGAAGACACTATGGATGCTGGAATCAAGGAAAAAGAGGCGAAGACTGAAATCGAAGGACAAGTTCTCGAGCAGGACGACATGGAAAGCACTGTTCCTGTTTCCGATGTTCAAAGAAGGATTGATCAGGATGGACAGATGGTTCCAGACGAAATGGGAGATGCCCTCGAAGCTGATCTGAATTCCGACCTAAACAGAAAGTAATTCCTTCAAAACAGGAGATTTATAATGAGAAACACATTTGTGGCAGTTGGAGCTTTTGCATTGATAGCCGTGGCATCTTCGGGTTGCATAGGGACGGCACCTTTTATGCCGCCAAAAGCGCCTGTCTTCACGCATTGGACCGCTCCAGCAACGGCGGACGCACCTGACGAAGGGACTCTTGGAAGCAAATCCGGCAGGGCTACGAACTACACGTACCTCTCACTTTTTTCGAGCGGAGACTGCAGTGCCGCCACCGCGGCTAGAAGCGCCGGAATCAGCAAAATCCGCCACATCGAGCACGAATATAAAAACGTGGGCTTCTTCATGTATCAGGAAGTCACAGTGATTGTATACGGCGACTGAAAAATCCCATGTTTCCGTGCGACGTAGTCGCGCGGAAACATCAATTAGATCGTCAGACTTGAACCGATTTCCAAATTGGAAGAAACTCCCGAAGCGTCCTGCCAAGCGGCGGGATCGAGCGCATAGTACTCTCTGAATTCTTCATACAAGTCGGGGTGTCGCGTCTTCATCGTGAGCGGCTTCTCAAAGAAAGCCTCGGTGGCGACGGCAAAAAATTCGGCAGGATTTGTCGCCCCGTAGGCGTTGATGACATCCCTTGTTCCCATGTCCGCCTTCATTTTGAGGCTCTCGTATTCGGAACGGAGCACCCGCGCCCACTTTATGTAGCTTGTTCTGCCCTCGAGCGGAGGCGCTCCGTCCGCCCCTCCGTCCTCCTGGTCAAGCTGATGCGCAAACTCATGGAGGACAACATTTTGCCCGTCGTTCAAATCGTTCGCCTCGTTTTTCACGTGTTCCCAGGCGAGCACAAGAGATCCGTCGTTCCAGGACTCTCCAAGCCTGGCATCCTCGTCTTCTATGAGCTGGCTCCCAATCTTTTTTTTAGCCCTTGCAAAGTAGGCGCTGGGATAGACGAGGATTGTCTCAAGCTTGGGAAAATAATTGGTCTTCCGGTTGAGGAGGAGCACGCAGGCCTGAGCCGCAATGACCAGCTTCATTTCTTCGTCAATTGCCAGCCCGTCACAGCCCTCGAAGCTTTTCTCGTCAAGAAAAACTCTGACAAGCCCCTCTAGCTCGCGTTTGAGCTCTTCAGGTAGCCGCCTATACAGCGAGACATGCCTGGTCAGGATTTCCTTCTCCTCTGGAGAAAGTCCGGCTGAGAGAAGTTTTCTGCGTCTCGAGTTTCTTTTTATCCTGAGAAGGATGAAGGGCGCGGCAAATGCCGCAATGACTCCGAAGAGCAGACCTAAAGAGTCGTCGAGCTTCATTCTTTGTATATATAAAATTGCGAGATTAGGATCATGGAAAAAACGAAGCCGGGAAGATTGGAGACCAGGATAAACCAGTCAACTGGATCTTTCGTCCAGGCGTAGGCAATCCAAAGCGTCAGCGAGACGCACATGAATATTACGAATGGCAGTGAGATTCCTTTCACAGACTTGTTTCTGTAGTTCTTCAATATCTGCAAAGGTATTCCGAATGAAAGATAGACTATCGCGGCACCTGCCGCAAGAAAACCAAAGAACTGATTTACGCCCATGCTCATTTCAAGACCTCAATCCTTGATGGCGCCAAGTTGGCGCACATGCTTTTGCTGTCATGCAAACCATATGTCCTCCACGTCCACACGTCGGTTGGGTGAGAAAGCCTCTTTTTCCGCCTCGGAAAGGGCGGCGGCAAGAGCGGGGGATGGTTCTGGCGCAAGGAATTGGGATGCAAATTTTTGACGGATGACTTCCTGCATCGAGTAAATGCCCGCGGACTGGTTTACGAGCCATTTAGCGCCGAAAATCGCCCCCTGTCCGAACGCCGCGCGGCTTATGCTCTCATGCACAAGGCGGATTGTCTGATATGGGAATCCAAATACGACTTCATGGCGCCCGACGACTCCGCCGACTCGGACGGAATTGACGCTTTTAGACCGATCCAATCCAAGCTCCTCCGCAATTTTAAGCGCCGTGCCGGAAACTTCGTTTTTTCCGCGGAAGTGCTCTTCAACAATTGCTATGTCCGCGTGAGGAGCAATGTCCTGAAGCATTCTTGAAGCTACCAGAAGAAAGTTGATTCCGATTGTTATGTTAGGAGAATGCAATACGGCAGTTCTCTTTGCATACTCTGAAAGGAGGGAAAGCTCCTCAGGGGAATAGAAGGATATCGCGGAAAGTATCTTTATCCCCTGTTTAGCGGCGGCAGAAATATAGGAGTGCAATGCGGAATGCGATGAAAAATCTATGATCACGTCAACCGGATTGGCGGCGAAGAAGGGTTCGGCTCCGCTTTCGGAAATGGGGAGAATCACTCCTTCGTCCTTGTCGAGGCCCAGGACGTGCCCGGCAAAGTCCCCCTTCTGCTTGTGCGACTTCCGGATCACCCAGCGCAGTTCGCAGTCCGCGTCCCCGATAATTTCGCCGGCAACAAGCTTGCCAGTCCTTCCAAAGCCCAACAACCCTATGCGGACTGTCATTTTGCACCTCCTAGCTCATTTTAGAACGGACACAATATATCGTCAATTGAACCGCTAGCCTACAAGCCATTTTGTTCTTTGTCAAGCAACTGTTGAAAAATAGCTTTGCGCCACTTTTCCCGCCATTCACTCCTTACATGTTTCGACACGCTTCTCCTTCATGTCAGAAAAATCAGCTCAAATTCCTTGGCGGCAAATGGCAAAGTTATTTCGCAACAGCCCCTAAGTGACTTCAATACCGCTTGAAGCGAAAAATCCAGCAATTAAAACTGGAATTGTATTTTCACCGAGTCTCCTATAGTTTTTCAGATAAATAATTTCATTATTTTGCTGAAAAACTATCATCGGGAAGCTGAAGCTCCGCACAGCTTCTCAGTTTTTTCATGACTCTCATGACTTCTGCCGCGTTGCTCATCTAGTGTCCTGTTTCCTAAATAACGATACTATGTCTATTTAATAATTCAGATTAGTAGTTGTTGCACCCCTTCAGGGTGCTGGAATTTTTGATTAATCCTATCCCAGCCCGTTGGGCTGGGCTAAGGAATGCCA
>DYRX01000534.1 GCA_020718525.1 Victivallis vadensis | reverse complement strand
TCTGGGAGCAGTTGTATCCAGTACAGACGAAACTGCGAAACTGGAATGTCCACTGTGCAGTAGAAAGGTAGACGTGCCAGAAGGCGGATCGGAGCAAATACCACGCAACAGTTTCGTACGTAAGCTGCTCGAAGTTTAGCAGCTTACGACAGCTCGGCGGACACTGAGTTCAGAACGACGTCTCTGTGATTTGTGCCAAGAGTGGAAGAACGATGAAAGTCGTGGAAATCCGACCGGAAACGAGACGGCGATCGTCTACTGCGCGGACTGTCTGAAGAACATGTGCGTCCAATGCAACAACTACCACGGCAGGTTCAGACACTTCAGTTCTCACTCGCTAACGGCGCTGACGTATGCGACGGCTGTCAGTAGCGGCGGCGCAGATGAACCACTTTCTCGGCAATTTCCGGACGTGATGTGCAGGAAACATTCCGGCAGGTTGCAGGAGATTTTCTGCTTCGACTGCAAGACGTCGACTTGTCTGTCGTGCTTCCTGAAGGACCACAAAACGCACGACTGTCGTGACGTTAAAGATGTCGCAGGAGACCTCGTCAAGCAGATAAAGTCCGACTGTTGTGAAGGTATTGGCCGCAAGATTGCCGAATGTAAGGAACTCCTGGAAAGAACGGTCGGCGAGGAGAAGGATTTTATGGATAATTTTTATTCGGCGGAAAAGGAAATCCTGAAGAAATGCGACGACATGAAAAATATAATTGAAAACCATAAAAGCAGACTTCTGTGGGAACTGGACGGGGCTAAGGGTAAACAGCTGGCGCAGATGGAAAAGGTTAGGAAGGAAGTGGAAAGAAGAGTGGCAATGCTGTGCAACTTCAAGATGTATTCCGAAGAAGTAGTGTCTCGAGGGAAGGCTTGTGATATTGTCCGAGAGTTTGGCGTCATGAGTGAGCGAGCTGGCGAGCTGTTGAAGTTTGATGTTCGGTGCGAGTTGAAAGAAGAACTTACTTGGGTCAAAGCGAGCTTGGAATCATCAGAGCAGCAGTCTAGACTGAAGGACAATTTGAAAAAGCTCTTCGGAAATGTACATCTTAGCTCAACTTAATTTAATTGTGTCTGTGTCAATTGCGACACGATAAATATGCTGACAATTTTGTTGACATAGAGTTTTAACCTTATAACTTTTTCGACATTTCTGAAATCTTTATCTGGTTTCAGACTTATTCCGTTTTCTTCTTCTTCTCGTTATTTTTTCTTGTGCCTAGTCCTATTCTATTTTGCATACACTCAGTCGTTACAGTTAGAGCCTGTGTAGGCCTACAATTACTATCACAGGTGGCGCGGCAGCGCCCTACCGTGTTAAAGACGACCAACGAAGTAGTGCTAGAATGGGTAACTTTCGACCCTTGCCAATCCAACAGTTATAAAGCGATCGACTTGAAAATGTTCAACAGTGATTACGTTCGGGCCCCCACCAACACTGCCAAGTTCGGTCAAAATCGGGTCGGCGGTGGCGCCCCCACGTGGG
>DYRX01000533.1 GCA_020718525.1 Victivallis vadensis | reverse complement strand
ATAAATGGTGTCCTCTATGGCGCGCCAATCTTCTTCGCCAAGAATGACAAAATTTGCACCTGTTTTCCGTTTAACCTTCAAGGGTTCGTGGTTTTTAATGCAGGTGTCCACCTTTTCCTTGAGTTTTTTTCTGAATTCATTGGCAGTCGTTTCCAGCATGATTATCTCTTTGAAAAAAAATTAATAAACTGTGTCGTGGTCGCCGACATCGACGGGAATAATTTCCTGATTTTCAATGAGAAATTCCATGGTGATGCGGTAGGAAAGGTTGATCGATACCGAGTGCAGGTCTGCAAGCCGTCCGGACAGACGATGCAGCCGGAGCGATGGATGAAAGGGGTTGGCCTCCAGCAGCTGCAAGGTCTTCAGGTACTGCCGCTCCAACTCGGGATGACGCTTGAGAAAGTGGAGGGCGCGTTTCTCGTACTGAGCGGTAAAGATCAGCGACCAACTCACAGAGAAGCCTTGAGACGGGACAGGTGTTCTTCGGCGCTTTCCTTGACCAGCCGTCCGGCGGCAATGTCAGCGCGAGTCTGGGCCAGGGCGGCTTCCAGTTCGCACTCCCGCAGGTAATGATAGTGCTCCAGATCCATTATCACAAAGCGATCTTTCCCGCGAACGGAAATGACCGCCTCACTTTGCTGGGCAAGAATGGATTCAATGGCGGAAACTCCTTTGGTCTTCAGGTCGTTGGCAGATATAGTGGTCATGGTAGTCCTCTTGTCTGTTGTCGCATTATTTACAGCACTCTTGATCGCACTATAATGAGTGCGCTTATCCCTGTAAAGGATGAAAATGAGTTTACAGGAGTGAAGTCAACTTAGAAGCCAGACCCTCTTTTCCTCCCTATTTTTCCCCCATGCATTTCCCTGCATCCGCCAATATGCGACTTCCCATTTTGGGAAAAAATAGTATAATGACTGCATGAGAGTTATTTCAAAAAGAACATTGCTCACATTTGGCGTTGAACATCCTGATGCCGTCAATCCCCTGGCTGCGTGGTATGCTGAGGCGGCAAAGGCGCAATGGCCGACTCCGCAGGATATTAAGACCCATTTCAAAACAGCCAGTTTCCTGACTGGAAACCGTGTGGTTTTCAATATTGGCGGGAACAAATACCGACTGGTAGTCAAGATCAATTACCCTTACGGGGTAGTGTATATTCGATTCGTCGGCACCCATGCGGAATATGACAAGATAAAAGCAGAGGAGATATGAAATGAATATTTTTCCAATCCGGTCAGATGCCGATTACGAGGTCGCCTTAGCCCGTATTGATTCGCTTATGGATGCGGAGCTGAATACGCCCGAGGGTGACGAACTTGATATTTTGACCACACTTGTCGAGAGCTATGAGGCCAAGCACTTTGTTATCCCCAGATGCGATCCCGTTGAGGCAATCCGGTTCAGGATGGAGCAACTGGGAATGAAGCCCAGAGATTTGACGCCTATTATCGGATCTCGCTCCAAAGTCTCCGAAGTGCT
>DYRX01000532.1 GCA_020718525.1 Victivallis vadensis | reverse complement strand
TTGCAGACATTCTTCTTTTATAGAGCGCACAAACCGTTCGGCGAAGGCATTCAAAATTGTTGCAAGTGCCGATGCGACATGCTATATTTCGTGCATATCAAAAATAATTATGCTAAAAGGAGTATTTATCGTGTATAAACGAAATCTTTACATTGAGAGAATCACGCCTTTTATGGGTAAGCCTGTGGTGAAGGTTATCACGGGGATGTGGCGATCCGGAAAAAGCTGTATGGTCCGCCTGCTGATGGAAAAGCTGGTTACTGGCGGAGTAAGACGCGAACAGATCGTCTATGTTGACAAGGAATCGTACGAGTTTGACGCGATACGCACATACCATGACCTGGCGGCGCATGTCAAGGCGGCACGCCCGAAAGGCGGAGCTGTCTGCCATGTCTTTGTTGACGAGATACAGGAGATCGAGGAATGGGAGAAAATCGTTGCGGACTGGTCCGGGAGGCGCGACATTGACGTGGTGATTACCGGGTCGAACGCCCGTCTTCTTTCCGGAGAGCTGGCCACGCTTTTGGCTGGCAGGTACGTCGAAATACAGATATTCCCTCTCTCATTTTCGGAATTCCGGACGTTTAGCGGATTGCAGAAAACGGAGACGGCGGATGCTTTCAGGCAGTTTTTGCGCTATGGCGGACTGCCAGGACTGCACGAGTTCGGTCATTTTTCCGATGCGACATTCCGTCCCTTTGCAACAGGCGTATATGACACGATTATGCTGAAGGACATTGTGCGGCGGCACCAGGTGCGGAACTATGTCCTGCTTGAACAGGTGGGGCGCTATGTTTTCGATAACATTGGCAATCTCACAAACGCCAGCCAGATCAATGCGTTTCTCAAGAGCCAGAAACTCTCAGTAGGTGTGGACACCATACTGAACTATATGCGGTGGTTTGCAGATGCGCATCTGACCCACCGGGTCTTGCTGTATGATATCAAGAGGAAGCGTCATCTGGAGGTTAACGAGAAGCACTTTGTAGGAGATCTGGGCTTGCGCAGCGCCCTGATTGGGTATCGTGCTGACGATATCGGCGGTATGCTGGAAAATGTTGTCTGCATCGAGCTTCTTCGCAGAGGCTACCGTGTATCCGTCGGGAGGATCGGCGATCTGGAGATTGATTTTGTGGCCGAACGTGATGGAAAGAAGACGTACATCCAGGTTGCGTACCTCTTGCCGTCGAAGACAACTCTTCAAAGAGAGGCCGCGCCACTGTTGGCGGTTAAGGACAACTATCCGAAGCTGTTGCTTACACTCGACCGTGAAATGGGGAACGATTACGAGGGCGTACGCCGCCTTTATCTTCCAGATTGGCTGGATGACGGGGACGATGGAGGAGAATTAATTAGTATCCTGTAAAGCTAAAAATATCGCATTGACGAGTTAGATTGCGGATTGGATTTTTTTGTTCCGCCTTATGGGCGATATGGATATCGTCCGAAGAAGGAACGGAAAAAAGCGGCCGCAAGAAACTCGCCG
>DYRX01000227.1 GCA_020718525.1 Victivallis vadensis | reverse complement strand
TTACGATTAGTATTTAAGGGACAGGACACTAGATAATCTGGGCGTAAGTCTCTCCGCAGACTTCCGCTCCAGATTATCTAATGAAAATTGCACCGCAATGCTGTAAACGGCTGTTTTTTGTCGGAATGCCGCGAAAGGTGTCGAATTTTTGATTTGCTTGCGAATTTCTGGACTGCGGGGCACAGAGTGCCATTACTAAGCAAATGCCGCTATTGCTTTGCCGGAGATTCTTCTCAGGCTTTTTGCGGCGGATGATCGCCGCATAGGAAAAGCGGGGAAAAACAAGAATCCCACGGAGCTTCGCTCGGAAAACAGGAGTTTATACCGTAAATTTACCGGCAAATCAGTCGGCAAGGGGCCATTCGCCCTGGAGGCGACGCAGAGCCAATATGATGCCCAGCCTACTGCCGCAGAGTTCGAGGAGGGCCGACGCTATTGGCGACTGGACCTTCTTCTCATGACTTCCCAGAAACATGAAGCCATAAATAGTCTTGTTGTCATGAATTGGAACGTATCCTATGGATGCCAAGCTTTCTTTTGCAACCCACTTGGAAAGTTCGCTTGACGAGTTTGCCGCAATGGTCATCAGAGAATTCCACGACACGGAAGGTCCGTCTCCAATCGCTTTCTCCCATATCGCCCTTATGGTGTCGGAAGGAGAAAGCCTATAGCCTCTCGATACAAGAGGAACCAGTGTTTTTCCGTCGGCAAAATTGATGAAGGCGACAGTGATCGTGTCGAGGTTGAGAGACTCGATGAGGACGTATAGCGTGTCAATTATCTGCTGAAATGTCCATCTGGGGGAAGATATGGAATCGCAGAGTTCAAGATAATTCTGAAGCTGTTCCTTGAAGGACTCGGAGTCGAAGTCAAGCACCTGGCGACCTTGCACAATGTTCGTTTTTTCCGCATAGAGAGTCTTGGCTTTCGTGCTGAATTCGTCCATCACCCTGCTTGCAACAGGGGGAAAGGAGTCTCTTGGAGCCTCGACGCTGACAGGATTTGAGGAATGCCAGGACTCCTCGCCGGAAAATGTCAGAGGAGATGGCTGAATGTGCGAATTATGTTCGGGCTGAATCTGCGGCTGCGGTGGGGGCGGAGCTTGGGGTTGAGCAGTTTGGGGAATCGGTCTGGAAGCTGGCGGAGCTGGATTCAGCGTCCTCATTTGAATCGTTCTCTTCACGGCATTGGCATCGGGTGGACGAAGCGACTGAGGAGGCGGCGGTGGCGGAGCCTGCGGAGGAGCTTGCTGGGGAATATAGTGGTATTTACTGTCGTCATCCAAAGGCTTGTCCTGCGGCTGAGACTGCGCCGGCAAAGTCTGACTCGGCGATTTAATTGTCTTCTTGAACGTGAACTTTTTCTGGCTCATGAGCTCGCCCCCACTTGACTCTTATTGACTCTGATTGTGCTAATGTACATTTTCCCGCTGACTCACAAGGTAGTTTCTCCACGGCAGAAATCAAGTGGAAAATATCATCTCCTGCGCTTTTTCTTTTTTGGTGGCGTATAGTTGCTTCCACGTTTAAGACTTCCCATTCCTGCTCCCAGGCTAGGCAAAAGTGAACCGGACATGAGTTTTTTTATCAGGCTGGTCTGGCGGAGAATTTTTTGCATTGTTTGAAACTGGGTCAGGAGTTCATTGAGCTCCTGTATGCTTCTTGCGCTTCCCCTAGTAATTCTTTTTTTTCTGGAAAAATCTATGATTTCCGGGTTTGCGCGCTCTTTTGGCGTCATCGAGGAGATCATCGCCTCCATTCCAACAAGTGCAGATGCGTCGAATCCCGGAGTCGCGCTTAGCTGTGCACCCCCGGGGAGCATCTTGAGTATTGAGTCAATGCCTCCGATCTTCTTCATCTGGCGCAACTGCGTTAGAAAATCGTCAAGATCGAAGTCCTTGCTCATCAACTTGTCTCTGAGCTTCTCCGCCTCCTTGCGGTCAATCTCCTCCGCCGCTTTTTCGACAAGAGAGACGATGTCGCCCATGCCCAGTATTCTTGACGCCATTCGGTCCGGATGGAAGACGTCCAAGTCAGCTATTTTTTCCCCGACGCCTACAAATTTGATAGGACATCCGGTTACTTTTCTCATCGAGAGGGCGCTTCCGCCGCGGGCGTCGCCGTCAAGTTTGGTCAGAATCATTCCGCTTATGCCAAGGGCCTTGTTGAAGCTGTCAACAACCGAAACGGCCTGCTGACCTAGGGCGGCGTCGGCGACAAGAAGAATTTCGTCCGGCGAAACGCTCTGCTTCAGGCTGACGAGCTCCGAAATCATCTGCTGGTCGATCTGGAGGCGTCCGGCAGTGTCCACAATCACGGTGTCGCAGTTCAGTTCACGGGCGCGTTTCAGAGCAGACAGGGCGATATCGGCGACAGAACTGGAATTTCTGTCAGAATAGACGGGGATTTCGATTTCTCGGGCAAGTATTTCGAGCTGGTCTATTGCCGCAGGTCTGTAAATGTCTGCGGCGACGAGAAGCGGGCGCCTGTTCTGCTTCCTGAGCATCGCCGCTATTTTGGCGGAGCTTGTCGTCTTTCCGGATCCGTGAAGACCTATCATCATTATTACTGAAGGAGATTTCTTCAGTTCAAGGGGGGCCGCCGCCTCGCCCATCATCGAAACAAGCTTGTCGTAGACGACTTTAATGAACTGCTGTCCGGGCGTAACGGTCTGTATGACCTCTGCGCCCAGCGCCTCTCTCTTGACATCTTCCACAAATTCGTTTATAACATTGTAGTTGACATCCGCATCAATGAGCGCTGAACGTATCTCCTGGGTGGCTTCGGAGATGTTCGATTCGCTCATTATCCCCTGGCCGCTTATTTTCCTCAGCGCCTGCTGAAGTTTGCCGGTCAAATTTTCAAACATAATCAAAAAATCCCGTTTCTTTTTTTTGCCAAATGCGACGAATGGGCTAGATTACCCTTTTGCTCTCATCATTTTGCCAAGCGGAACTAATAGCGCATCAGTATGTAAAAATCAAACAGGAAAGGAAATAATGTCATGAGAAGCGATCTTATCAAAAAAGGTTTGGAGAGGGCGCCCCACCGCTCCCTTCTGCGCGCCGGCGGACTTGCCAGGGAAGACATGGGAAAGCCCTTCATCGCAGTCTGCAATTCCTATACCACAATAGTTCCGGGGCACTGCCACCTTGATCAGGTCGGAAAGCTCGTCTGCAAGGAAATCCGCAAAGCAGGAGGAGTTCCCTTCGAATTCAACACCATTGCGATCTGCGACGGGATTGCGATGGGACACGACGGCATGAAATACTCGCTTCCAAGCAGGGAACTGATCGCCGACACCGTCGAGTCAATGGTCGGAGCGCATTGCTTCGACGCCATGATCTGCATACCCAACTGCGACAAGGTAACTCCCGGCATGCTGATGGCTTCCATGCGACTCAATATCCCATGCATATTCGCCTCTGGAGGCCCCATGGGTGCGGGACGCAACCCTGACGGCTCACCATGCGACCTTATAAGCGTCTTCGAAGGTGTAGGGAAAATTAAAACTGGCACGATGGACGAGGCTGAGCTCGAACGCCTTGAGTCATGCGCCTGCCCCGGCTCCGGCTCCTGTTCCGGAATGTTCACCGCAAACAGCATGAACTGTCTCACCGAGGCGCTTGGTCTCGGACTTCCCGGGAACGGCACCGTGCTGGCGACAGATCCAGCAAGAAAAAAAATCTGGAGAAAGGCTGCGAAACTCGCAGTCGCCATGGCGCTAAAAGGCGGACCGTGTCCGAAAGACGTCGCAACCGAGGACGCATTCATGAACGCGCTGATGCTAGACGTTGCAATGGGTGGAAGCACAAACACAATTCTCCACACGCTCGCTGTCGCGAATGAAGCCGGAGTGCCACTGAGCCTCCGCAGGATTGACAAGATATGCCAGAGCGTCCCGAACATCTGCAAGGTATCCCCCTCAAGCCAGTTCCACATGGAAGACGTTGACAAAGCCGGCGGAATAATGGCCATCATGAAGGAAATATCAAAAACAGGACTTCTCTATTCCCGGGCTAAAACTGTTTCAGGCAAAACCATCGCCTCGCAATACTCAAAAGCCCCTTCTCCAGACGGCAAAGTCATACGATCCCTCGACACCCCTTACAGCAAAAGCGGGGGGCTGGCTGTGCTGTTCGGAAACCTAGCAGAAAATGGCGCCGTCGTCAAAACTGCGGGCGTATCGGAAAAAATGCTCGTCCATCGCGGTCCGGCAGTCATATTCGAAAGCCAGGAGGACGCCTGCGAAGGGATTTTGGCGGAAAAAGTGAAGGAAGGCGATGTCGTCGTCATACGCTATGAAGGTCCCAAAGGCGGTCCGGGAATGCAGGAAATGCTTGCGCCGACAAGCTACATCATGGGACGCGGCCTCGGTGAAAAAGTAGCTCTTGTCACTGACGGACGCTTCAGCGGAGGAACCCGCGGAGCCTGCATCGGACATGTCAGTCCCGAGGCGGCGGCGGGCGGCACTATTGCTCTTGTTGAAGCCGGAGACATTATCTCCATTGACATTCCCGCGAGAAAAATAGAACTTGAAGTTTCCGCAGAAATTCTCGGACAGCGCAAAAACAAGTGGGCTCCGAAACAGAAACGCCTTAAAGGATGGCTTGCGAGATACGCGATGCTGGCGACTAGCGCAGACACGGGTGCTGTTCTTTCGAAGGGGGAATGAGCAGAATGAACGGACAGAGGCGCGCTGGCGAAGACCTGCGGTGTCCGCACTGCGGAAAAGACTCATTCCTTGTCAAAAAGAATATCATGGATGGCTGGAAAGTAGCTGGCGCAGGTCTCTTCTGCAGTTCATGCTCCGCAAAAATTTCAGACCTGAACACGGATTCAGGCACGGAGCAGGATTCTAAAAAGGTTTCGTCCAAGTCAAAGCTGGCGGCGCTCCTCGGCGAGGATGGGGACGCTCCAGCTCCAAAGCTAGAGGTGGCGGACGGGGAAAAAAGCTTCTGCAGGGACTGCGCCCATTTTATATCCCATCCGTTCTTGTCGAGATGCACAATTCATTCCAAAAATGTCGAGCCCATGGACGACTGCTCTAGTTTTTCAGATAAATAATTTTTTTATTTTGCTGAAAAACTATCGTCGAGAAGCTTAAGCTCCGCACAGCTTCCCAGTTTTTTCATGACTCTCATGACTTACAAGATCGTCCCCCTTCTTAAGATAAACGAAAGCCGACATTGGTTTGGAAAAAGGAGATTCCGCTTTCCAGAAAATGTTTAATAAAAAACATGCCGGTGTAAATGATCCCTGGCGGATAGCCGTCCATCATCCATCCCTTTGCAGAACCTGTGTTGATGAGCGAATGAGCCGCAAGGGCGTAGTGAGGCTCGTCTGGATGGTCTATATAAGGGTATCCGAAATCATATGCCGGATACCTTAATATCGCCGCCAATGCAAGAATGAAAAGCAATCCTGTCAGCCACCACTTGCAAGACTGCAGTATTTTCATCCGCTTATTTGACATAATTATTGATCTGCCCTGAGATAGGACAGCCAATGGACTGAAAGGATTTCTGATTGTCATAGACGGGGATTATATATGAGGATAAACTAAAAATCGAGAGTGGATGCAAAAATAAACAGTATTTTTACAGGAAATTCCATAGATCCGACACCGTTCCGGCTCTAGGAATTGGGAGCAGAAGGACTTATTGTGGAAGGACAGAAGAATGAATAATCCTATCAACTGCGCATGGAAGATTCGGAAAGAGCCCCCAGACGATTTTGAGTCTGAATCAAGATGGAACAAGCATATTCTCTTCATGAGAATCTTCTGCGGAATCCGCAGTTTTCGCAGAGTCTCTCTACAGCTCTGCCCTCTGAAAAACCCTTGAGAATCTCCCGGGCTCTTGAGGAGGTGACTACCTGCGAAAAATCATCTGTGAATATGTTTCCCAGCGGTATTGCGGCATCCTTGTCCAGACAGCATGGTACGATTGTTCCATCTGCGAGTATCGCACACTGATCCCTGAGCCCCAGGCAGAAGACTCTTCCGCATGCGTGGCTTCCCTCAGGATTGTCGTTTTTCCCACGAGAGATGTCCGGCCACTCGAAAGTCTTGCCCATGCTCAAGAATACATTCCGCGCCAGGAGGATTCCTTTCCCGTGCGGCATCTGAGCGGCAAAATCACTTTCCAGCCCGAACCTATCCTTTATCAGAGAAATGATGCCGGCATTATCATAAGCCCCCAAATCATTGTTCCATAGCCTTAGTACCAGATATATCTCGCGCGTTCCCGAGCACTCTCCGATGAAATTTAGGATTCTAGGAATGTAGTCTGCGGGAATTTGCGCCTTCCTCTGCATTTCCGAGCAATGTATGGAAAAGTTTATCTGGCGCAGTGCATCGGACTTGAGAAGCGTGTCATGGTATTTCCCGATAAGCGTCCCGTTAGTTGCAATATTGACCTTGATGCCCGAGACTCCGGCAATCGCAAGAATTTCCGGAAATTCCGGATGCAGGAGAGGTTCCCCCATCACATGCAGATAGATGTAGTCGGTGAAAGGGCGGATCTTTGCGACTGCCATTTCAAAGGAGGCGGCAGGCATAAAGCGTTTTCCTCTGAGCGTCCCAGGACAGAAAGAGCAGTCCAGGTTGCACGCGTTAGTGATCTCGACATAGATCTTCTTGAATCTTTTCATTGGATTTCCTTTCCTGCATTGGACTTCAATGTCTTTCGGTCAGACCGCGACGGCGGCGGATGCCCGTGCCCCAGGTCGAGGGCGATCGCACCATAATTAGAGCCTGGTCAAAAAGGTCGAGCAGGCGGAAAAAGAAGCATAATAATTTTGATCATGCATTGATATATCGCCGCAACATGTTATCATGCAATATTTTACAAAACATAAACAACATGATGCGGCGATGACGAAAGATAGCCTGAGAAGCGCGGAATTCAACCAGTTCCTCACTCCTTCCGGAACGGAATTGACGGAATTCATAGAGGAAGTCATGGCGCTGGGGGATAAATTCCCGGCGATCCACATGATGATGGCGGACGATCAGGACGCGCTTGCCAGGGGCAGGAAGAAGCCCGGATTCTCGACAGGCAGTATGCGGATGCCAAAGTCTGCGACCTTCCCTGTATTGATCTCTGCGGCACTGCGGTCTCCGCGGTGCATCGGCTTGAGGAAGGCAGACCGCG
>DYRX01000226.1 GCA_020718525.1 Victivallis vadensis | reverse complement strand
TGACGAATAAAATGAACTCGGACGGTCAGGTCTCCAAGTAGGGACGCGACCAAAATATCCGAATTGCTGAATTAAAAACCGAAGCCGATGAGGAGTCTCATGAAAAAAGGAAAGACAAATAGATTTGCCATTGCAACCATTTTGTGCGCAGTTGCGGCGGCCATGCCGCTGATCGGGAATGGAGAGGATGCGACAACGAACGGAAAAGCGGTTAAAATCCCGAAGATAGTGGCCGAGTGGAACCTGGACACGGCGACGACAAAGATCGCCGATTTCGACTGCGACGAGAAAACACTTCTTATTGTTGACTATCTGCTTTCCGATGAGGACGGCTCATATCTCGGAGAGACAACTCTCACCGTCTTCGACAAGAATTCAAAGGAAATTTCAAAGGGAACTGTCGAGCTCGAGAATGACGTCTCGACGCCGTATCTGCTCGACTACGGGAAAAATATGGCTTATTTCATGACAAGCTTGGACGACAAATACTTTCTCACGGCCTACAGGCTCACTAAAAAAGGCGTCGAGAAAATCGGCCCCTTGCGGTTCGACAATCAGATGAACGCCTTCATCATGGGCAATGAGCTGATAGTCAGCACGAGCAGCGGGCCGGACGAGAATAGCGAGCACACTCTGACCGTGAGCGTCTACGACCTGAAACTTGCAAAAAAGGTCAAAGAGCTTTCTGAACACGGCGACTATCTCTCGATATCTCCGGTCGGCGGAGCGCAGAAGGCCGCGACCTGGGAAGTTTCTGAGATGATGTCCGACGAGGACGGCGGCATCGGCGGCATCAACATCAAGCTGATGAAATAAGGGGGATCATGAATACAGCCATGTACAAGGCGGCAAGCCTCAAATTGCCCTTCAGGACGTTTCTCTGCTCGTTTTTAATCTGTTCAGCGATGTCCTTGTTTGCCGAGGAATCCGTTCCGGTCGTATATGTCGGCTCGATTCCTGACCAGATCCACACCTTCGGTCCCGCAGACATAAAACCGCTGAAACTGCAGATAAAATCCTCTTCGCTGAGTTCTTCGACATTTTCGATGGAAGGAGCTCCCGCGACTTGCACAATAAGTGCCGGTGGACTCTTCCAATACACACCCACGGCCAGCGACAATTCCTCCTTTTCCGTTACAGTCAAAGCGGTCCAAGACACCCTTTCCGAGAGCCAGGAATTCATGATCATGCCGGGAATCAGCATCCCCGAGGATGCGAAATGCTTCAACTATGTCAACGCATCGTTCCCTCCGCCTGAAACCGAGTCTAAAGACTACATTCTCGTCACTGAGACTAAATCCGATGTAGGGGAATTCTTCAACACGATGAACCGCGAGACGCGGACCGCCGCTGTTTCCGGGATGACCGTTGTCATACAAAAGGGGCATGAAAACGGCATATACGAGAAATTCTGCTCATACAAGGACGATTCTGGCAACGATATCAACGTAAACCTCAAGGAACTCACCATCACGGCGGAAAAAATCGTCGTCAGAAGCAAAGCCTGTTTCCCGAAAACAAGACTGAACCTGTTCGCGAACGAAATAGTCTTCGAGAGTAATGCCGCATTCGACACCACTCCCATCGCCTTCAGCAAGCGTGCAAGCGACTATGTTCCGGCGACAGCTACCTCTCCTGCAATAGACGCGAAGGAGGGTCATGACGGCGAAACCGGCGGAAACATCAGAATCATGGCGAACAAAATCACGGTTCCTGATATAAAAAAAATATATTTCACCGCCAACGGCTCACAAGGACAAGGAGGAGGCAATGGGGAAAACGGCGACAATGGAGCAAATAGGGACACCATGGCAGGAAAAGGATGGCTGTGGCCGAGCCATAATTATTGGTTTCCAAAATCAGAAAATCCAGATTTCCATGTAAACACCATGGCGGCAAAATATCCAATCTGTATATATCAATCCAAGTTTACATCTTACAAAGGCGTTGATAAATATCTTAAAGACCATACTACTGCCGCTGTTTTCAAGCCTGGATTTGGCAATAGTAAAGCTTCATGTGGCTATGTGCTGAACTGGGAGCCTCACGACTGGAAGCCGGGGGACGGCACGGATGCCAAAAATCCCGGCGCTGGCGGGAACGGCGGCGATGCCGGTAAGATTGAATACCTTAATGTTCCCAACACTTACCTAAAAAGTGACGGTGGAGTGGCTGGCGTGATCCAAGGTTCGCTTCCCAAAGGCGGTGAAGCAGGCAAGCCTTGCCCCGCGTTTGCTATGGAAGGCTATGGATTTCCATTGTCTGATTGCCGGTTTTATTTTTGGGGCTATGACACTAGATCGCGCAACACCGAGAATATCACCGGAATACATTTTTCGAAAAATGGCAAAGACGCGACGCCGCCGACGGCGGCGAAGAGCGGTGCCGCCGCTGCCGCAAGCTCCCTGGATGCCTCGATGTCCTGGCTTCATCCTCTCGCCACCGCGCAGGCGTTGAAGTACATCAAGGCCGCCTGCATGAACGGACAATTCGACTACGCCAAGACTGTCTCCGAGCGCTGGGCTCAATACTGCAATGACGCGCTCGGCCAGCTCGATGATGATAAAGGAAAAAAATTGTATTGGTATCAGTACTATTCCCCCGCCTTGGACGGTCTTGACAGCAACAAGGACAAGAATGAAATAACAAAGCGGATGAACCGCGCCAGGACGGAAATATCACAGCAGGCGGGAGAATTCAAGGCAGTCCTGTCCAATATGTCCTCAGGTCTCGACTTCTACGGCAATCCTGCAGGATGGACTCCGATGATCTCCTTCGAACTCTCGGTTGTCGCATTCCGACAGCAGATAGACCACTCCATTGACACCATGTATCTAACGTACTGGCTGAAAAATACCACAGCCGACAATGAAAATAAACTCAAGGGGCTCTGGCGCCTAAGAAACGAGACTGGTAAAAATATCAAGGAATGTCGCGACGAGCTTGCCAAACTCGACATCGAACTGCCCAAGCTCGAAAAAAAGGCGGGGGACACAGACCGCCTCGAGGAGGAGGCTAAATCCAGCCTGGCCGCCCTCAACAATCGCCTGCAGATGGATGCAGCGAAGACCGTCAAAAACAAGCGTATCGCCAGCACTGTCTTCAAATCGCTTTCCGTGGTGGCTTCTCTTGTCCCCGTCGGCCAGCCAATGCTCGGACAGTTGGGAAGTACCCTCGCAGACACAGTCACGAACGCGGTCAACGGCGATGCCGCAGGCGCGGTCACTTCCGGCCTCGGCGGAATTACCAAGGCATTCAACAAGTCCGGCATCAAAGGATGCCAAAAAAGCCTGTACGCCAAATACAATGACGACGAACTCGATAAATATTATAATCCTGGACCCCAAGGCCCTGACAGCTGGGATGTATGGAAGGCCAAATATCAAAACGATGACCCCCTCGGAGACTATCTGAACGGCGTCGCCAGCGTCGGCGGAGGCCTTGCCGGCTCGGTTAAAAAGCTCAGCGATGTCACTGGTGAAAACGCCGCCAGCGACACCGAGGTACAGGCCGAGATCAAAAAGCTCCAGGAGCAGTCCACCGAATACAAGGAACTCGGTAAAAAAGTCGCCGAACTTGCGGATGAAAAGAAAAAGGTCGCCGAGCAGCTCATGCAGGCTTGCGCGAAAATCGCGTCCTACTCGAACAAGATGACCGATTCACTCAACGCCATAGACAGCATACAAGAGCAGGTACTTCAAAGAGAAGCCGCTGTGGATTCGAGGCTAGACTCCTATCTCGACCAGCTCTCGAAACGCGCCGAAGAAAATCTCGTCAGATACCACTACTATCTGAAAAAATCCTACGAATACCGCATGCTCCAGGAATATGCCGCGCCGCTCGACCTGAGCTCGATCCGCGACAGCATTGTAAAACTTGTCGAAGTTGACAAGGCGGGCCATACACTCTCCGATGCGCAGTTCGCCCAGCTCAAGACCCTCTACTACAACATCATCTGGGATATGTGCGCGAAACTATACGAGGACATCATAAACATGCGCAAATCCCTCGAGTTCGACTCCGAGACCACATACGAGTTCCACCAGAGCCAGCTAGACGCCCTCAACCGAGGAGAGCCACTTGAAATCAACTTCCGCAACACGGGACTTTTCGGCGGCGAGCAGGGACTGCGCATCAGAAACATCGAGATCAGCGAGATGAATGTCGGACTTGCGCCCTGGGCATCTTCGCCTACAAACGCAAATTTCTCCGTCTATTTCACCCACGGCGGAGAGTCGTATCTGCGCAACGCAAAAGGCGAAAAGTTTCTCTTCCGCCATTACAACTCAAGTTCCGGCGACAACAAGATAGTCTGGGGCGGAAAATATACTTATACGACGAACACGGTCACTCCGATCGTTCCGAGCGTCGCCGAGGCGAGCCTGCTCAAGACGATTCTGACCGACAAAGGCCTCCCGAACAGCGATGCGGACATGCCGATATTCTGCTGGCCCGCGCTCGACGCGAAAATCAGCATCGCGAAATCTCAGGAGAACAAGGAGAACAAGTCGCGGCTATTATTCCCGAAAAAGGCCGCCACCGACAGCGACGACAGCTTCATAATAAAAGGGCTCAAACTCCGTATTCAATACTCCATGCTGAAGCAGGACTCGTCCGTGTACGAGCTTGTCGTCAAATCCGACGAGGGCGCATCGCCCACAATCCTGATAGACAAGAATGATGAGCAGGGCAACGGGTCAGGACGAGCACCATTTTCGAGATTCTACAAGGACAGCACCGTCACCATCACGGCACCCGCGCAGTACGGCTCCGCGAAATTCGCTAAATGGACGGACAGCCAGGGCGACTCCACCGGCTTCACGGATCCCACAAATCCCGTCCTTTCCGGTCTCTCGATAAACAAAAACCGCACTATCGTCGCAAGATATTCCTATGACATCTCCGGAACAATAAGCAATCTGACCGACTCCGGCGGAAAAAAGACTTCAGGCGCGGCAATCGCCATCGTGAGCGAGGACGGCGAAATCCGCCGAGTGGCCTACATGGAGGACAAGGCGCAGGGAACCTACAAGGTAACCGGACTCAGACCCGGTAAATACACCCTGACACCGAGCTTCTACCGGAATTCCTTCGCACCCGCGAGCCAGACAGTCGAGATAGTGGCCGATGATGTCAAGGATGTCAACTTCAGCGCGTCTCCTTCAGCCGGGGGGAAGAATCTTGTCCGGGGAAAAATCCGGACAAGGGACGGCGCGTCATGGGAGCCTTTCGGGGAAGCGAAGGTCACACTCGTGAGGAACGACGGGAGCGGCTATCTGAACATCGCATACTCGAGCTCGAGGGACGGCACGTTCCAGTTCAACGGGGTCGCCCCGGGAAATTACACGGTCACACCGTCGTATCCCACATACACATTCTCCTCGTCGAAAGACAAAGACCCGAGTTACACTTTCGACCTGTCCGGGAAAATGGGCTATGAACAATATCCGAACCTGATCTTCAATGCCGAGGCGACAACAGCTTTCACCGCAAAGGGGCAGGTGACCGGCTCCGGCTCCGACGGAGTCAAAATCACAGTCAAACCGTCCCAAGGTGCTGAACAGTCCACATTCACCGACAAGGACGGCAAATTCTCCTTCATGCTGACACCGGACAGCTACACTTTCACTCCCTCAAAACCGGGGTATTCCTTCAAACCCGAAAACATAAAAAAGAAAATTGACGACAAGAATGTCGAGGACATAAATTTCGCGATCCAGAAATCCGCCGCGAACGGGCTGGTCAGCATTTCGGGGCGTGTGTACAGCCTTCCCGGCTCGTCGCCGGCAACCGTCCGCCTGCACCTCAGAAGCGGCATCCTCGGAAGAACCTCGACGGACGAGAACGGCGATTTCATATTCAGGGACGTCCCTGCGGACAAATATGTCGTGGCACCGTCCTTCGACGGATACAGATTCAGCCCGGAGACAAGAACCGTCCGCCATGAAAGCGCGAAGGATCTGCTCTTCCAGGCAAAACGGCTCGCGGTCAAAAACGACTTCAACGGCGACGGAAAAAGCGACACAATATGGACGGACGCGGACGTTGCACATTTCGCGTCTTTCTCCGGCTCCATCAAAGGCGATGCGGCCTCCTCGATTCCTCTTGATTTCGCAAGTCCTTGTGAACTAGTTTGTTCCGCCGATTTCGACGGCGATGGCGCATGCGAGCTCGTAGGAAGAAAACAGACTCGCACAGGCGCTTTCATCCTATATTCGCCTCTGAAAAAGACAAAACGTATGCTATGGCACGGGCTTGGCAGGGACGTATCAATAGCCGCCACCGGCGACTTCAATGGCGATGGGCGCGCCGAAATCGCCTGGTTCAACTCCCGCGACTGCGAAATTCGCATTGACAGACTGCTCGTCGGCTGGGACATGGCCCCTCAAGGCTCACGTATTGCATTCAAAACCGAGGACATCGAATTCCTCTATTCTGAGTATTCCACCGCAAACGGACGGGACATGCTTTGCATAAGGGTAAAAGACACGGGAAAAATTCTGAGGGCCAGAATCGGAAGCAACGGCGTCTGCTCGTTCACTGATTGATTCGCGAGGGGAATAGTTATTGATTTTCAGAAAAATAATGTTCCTAAAATTCCGGCCTGAGACGGAATTTAGATTCAGATTTCCTGGATGGAAACCTCGTTTGACCACAAACCCTTTTTCCACATCTGCCACACTTTTTGAATGTGCAAATCAAGAAATCTGAATTTTGAGCCGTCAAAAGCTTCACAGGTCTTTCAGATCCGGCCCGCAACCCGCCGCCTTGGAGAAGTTCTTGAAATGCCTTTTGGCGACGGTTGCGAGTTTTTCGGCGCCGTGCGCGGCGAATATTTCAGAGGCGATCTTGTCGGCGGCCTCGCCTGCACCTTTCGGCAGCTTGACGCCAAAGGGGTCACCGAGAAATGAAAGTCTTCTGACGAACTCGGATCTTGCGATTATGGATGCGGCAGCGACATCGCTTTCCGCCCTGACTCTTTGCTTGAGTCTGATTTTCTTCCCTTTCTTCATCAGGGCGTTCAGGATCAGCCTCTCGTCTCCGAACTTGTCGGCGACGGCCTCTTTGCATTCGGGGACCTTCTCGACTAGGTTTTCGAGTGCGCGGGCATGCCCCATTGCTATCAACCTAAGCTAATCCGAAACAAAATTCATCTACAT
>DYRX01000225.1 GCA_020718525.1 Victivallis vadensis | reverse complement strand
CGAGGGGCGCGCATAAATCATCGGCGCAAGCCAGGCGACAGTCTCCAGACTTCGGAAGAAATTCCTTGTGGGGAAAAGGGAGGAGCTCAACCGGAAATCGGGATGGGGAGGAAGAAGACGAGGAAATTTGTCGGAGGCTGAAGAGATTAAAATGAAAAACTATATATCTGCACCTCGCCGCCCACATGAAATAAAAGCGGAAAAGTGCGACTGAAAATCACTGAGATTCAGACCTCTGAAGGTGGAGATCATTCCTCTTCTGTAACAGGATCTGCGGATTCGACGTCAACGGGAAGCCGAGTCGGATGGACTGCGGATTTCTGCAGTCTTGCACCAAGGAAGACCGCCGCAAGAATGCAGACACCCCCGCAAATCGCCACAGTTTTCGGCGCGCCAAGATGCTGGGCGGAAAATCCTGCCAGCAGTGAGCCGAAAGGAGCCATCCCCAGAAACATCATCGAATATGCGGACATGACTCTCCCTCGGAAATTGTCGGCTGAAATGGATTGAAGCAGGGTGTTGGAAGAAGCCATCTGTCCTACCACGCAAAAGCCGACCGGAAATAGAAGGATCGCTGAAAGGGCGGTCGAACGCGAGAATGAGAAAAGCAGAAGAGATGCGCCGAAGCCTGCGGATGAGAGCGCAATCCATCGTTCTATCCCTTTGAGCTCCTTGCGCATGGCGAGGCAGATTGCTCCTGAAAATGCGCCGGCACCGGCCGATCCCATCAGAATTCCAAGCGTCTGCGCTCCAGAATTTAGAATATTGTCAACAAATATCGGCATGAGAACCGTGTAAGGCATTCCGAAGAGGCTGACAATAGCAACAAGTAGAAGGATATTTCTGATCCGAATTGTTTCCCAGGAATATTTGAATCCGCTCAATATGCTGGATACTGCCGACTCCGAGCGCCTTTTGATCTCCGCAGGGGGAAGCTTCATCAGGATAAGGGCGATAATCATCGCGGCAAAGCTGACGCTGTTTAGCAGGAAGCAGAAGCCTGCGCCGTAGCTGGCGACAATGATGCCGCCTGCCGACGGACCTATCACGCGGGCGGCATTGAACATTGATGAATTCAGAGCGATGGCGTTTGGCAGATCTTCTTTTCCCACCATCTCCACTATGAATGAATGCCGCGTAGGCATGTCGAAGGAATGGACGATACCGAGAAGAAACGTAAGAGCTATCACCTGCCAAATCTGAATGTTTCCGCAGAGAACGAGCAATGCGAGCAGCATTGAAAAGAGCATGGCGAGGCTCTGGGTTGCCAGAAGGATTTTTCTTTTTGACACCATGTCTGCGGCGGCGCCGCCCAAAGGTGTAAAGAGAATTATGGGAATCTGGGAGGAAAAGCTGACTACGCCGAGCAGAAATGCGGAGCCGGTCATCTTGTATATGAACCAAGGCAGGGCGAGTGTCTGCATCCAAGTTCCGCAAAGGGAGATCAATTGCCCGCAAAAGAAAAGCCTGTAATTTTTGTGCTGGAATGCGCGTATGAGCTGAGGCATCCGCCCCTTTTCAGCTGGAGTGTTTTCATCTTCTGTCTGTTTCAAATCCATCGAAAGATCCTATTATTGCGCAGAGCAGGGTCATGAAAAATGCAGATTCTGGATGGAAGCTGAGCGCAAAGATGGAAATTCAGTCCGAGCTGGCTGGAGAAATGAATATGCTTTTTCCATTGGAGTCTTTAAATTCAAGTATTTTTTCCGGATCCGTAGTTGTCAGATATGCGTAGAACGTTCCATTTTGTCTGCTCCAGAAAGTGCCGGCCATGGCGAAGAGCCCCCCATTCGCCCAGAGTTTAAGCGGCATGCGCGGGAAGGAGCTTGGCTTTGCTCCGCTGGAAACTACGGAAAATTGCTTTTTCCCGATTCTGTAGAAGACAATGAGACGGTCCTCTTCTATTTCATATGCGACGGGCGTCCAGCAAAAATATGTCCAGGCGGCTGTCACAAAAAGAAGGACTGGGACAAGAAGCAGTCGGATATCAATGAAAGAGAGAAAAAGCAGTAAAAGGCTCATTGCCAGAAATACGGTGGTGGCAGTCCGTATGATTCCGCCTGATTTTTTTTCAGCTTCAACGCGCATCTTGTTTTCCTTCCGCAGTTTTGCTCATCCGTCTTCTCCCGGCTTCGGATCTTGTCAATTCGAAATTGTCCAGGAATTTTTCCTGGACAATCTGCATGTAGTAGTAGATGACCGGGGTAACAAAGAGCGTGATGATCTGGGCGAAGAGAAGACCGCCGGCGACAATCAGGCCGAGGGGGCGGCGAGAGGATGGATCGGCTCCGAATCCGATTGCAATTGGGAGTGCTCCCATGATTGCCGCCGCGCTGGTCATGAGAATGGGGCGGAATCGTATGAGGCACGCCTCGTATATCGCGTCGTGGGCGGAGAGACCGCCTTCCTCCATTTTGGCGTTTGCAAAGTCAACCATCATTATTCCGTTCTTCGCGACGATGCCAAGCAGCATGAAGAGTCCGATGTCCGCGTAGAGGGAGAGTTCAGATCTGAAGACGAGCAGTGTGAGGAGCCCGCCGAAAGCCGCGACAGGAAGGGTCGTGAGCACGGTGAATGGGTGAATGTAGCTTTCGTAGAGGACACCGAGTATGACATACATGAGGAAAACGGCTATTGCAACGAGGAGCGGCATCGACGCCAGGGCTTCGGAAAATTCCTGCGCCTCTCCCTCGAAGACCCCGTTGACGCCGGCCGGCAGAATGTCTTTCGCCGCATCTTCTATGCCCTTCGTAACATTGCCGAGCGGAACGCCGGGCATGATATTGAACGAAAGCGAGCCGGTTATCAATTGCTGTGAGTGGATTACAGTCTGTGGAGTGACCGACTCTGTCCAAGTTGCAATCGAAGAAAGCGGGATGAGGTCTCCAGTTTTGGTGGAGCTTATATACATTTTTGTCAGATCGAATGGCTCCTTCCTGTAATCCTGCCCATACTCGAGAATGAGATAATACTGATCCACGTTCGTTATGTATTGAGTGCATTTGGCTCCCGCCAGCGAGGAGCATAGAGAGGATTCCAGATCTTGCGCCGAGATTCCATAGGTGGAGGCCTTGTCTCGCATGATTTCCAGCGCCACTTGAGGCATGTTCAGCTTCACGCTGTTCTGAAGCCCAAATATGCCTGGAAGCTCGCGCAGTCTCTTCTCCATCTTGAAGGTGCAGTCGTAAACTTGATCGGAGCGGACCCCCGAAATGGTGTAGGAATATTTTGCCCCGGTCGCCGTCGTAGATCCGCCCGTCGCAATTTTGATCACCGGGTAGGGCATGAAAAATACCGTGCCCAGAGGATATTGCACATCCCGTATTTCTTTCGAGAGCTCCATTATGACCTGGTCTATCGGCGGCCTCTGGTCAACGGGTTTGAGCGAAATAACTGTCTTGCCCTGGCTCTGGTCGGCGCCTGGCGTCGAGCCTATCAGAGTGAAAAAGTGATGGATGTATGGATTTCTTTTAAGGACTTCGTTCAGCTGATCCTGGTATCTTGACATCTGGGATGTCGAGGTTCCGAGCGGACACTGGATCAGCCCAATTATGATTCCGCTGTCGCCGATTGGAAGGAAGGATGTTGGAACAAGCTTGAGAAGATACAAGGTCCCGACTATGCAAGCGACCCACGCAAGCAAGGGGACAAACCTGAACCTGAGACAGAGCTTCAACGGAAATTTGTACGCCGCAATCATGACGCCAAAAACTCCGTCAACAGCCTTTTTGAGCAGGCTCTTCGCGGCCTTGCTTTTTTCCTCGAGCATTCTTGCGCACATCATCGGAGTAAGCGTAAGGGATATCACGCCCGAACATAAAATTGCAAATATGATGGTCATCGCGAATTCTCGGAAAGTCTTGCCGACGATCCCCCCCATGAACATGATCGGGATGAAGACGGTGACGAGGGAAAGTGTCATGGAAATGACAGTTCCGCTGATTTCCGAAGCGCTCTTGACCGCCGCCTGGAAGGGGCTCAGGCCCTCTTCGGTGAGGCGCACCGTATTTTCCAGGACGACAATCGCATCGTCAACGACAAAACCGACTGCAAGAGTCAGCGCCATGAGGGAGATGTTGTCGAGGCTGAAGCCGACGAGATACATTATCAGCGTTGTGCAGACCATCGAGATGGGAAGCGCAAAGCCGGGTATGACAGTGTCCCTCACGCTTCCCAGGAATATGAAAATGACGAAGATCACCAGGAAAAAAGCGATGTAGAGAGTGGACTTGACGTCCTCGATGGACGATTTGACTGTGACGGAGCGGTCGTAAAGTATGACAACATCAACTGCCGCAGGGATGTCGGTTTTGATGTCTGCGAGCAGTTCATGCACTCTGGCGCAGAGGTCAACAGCATTGGTGCCAGGTCTTTTAAATACTGCCAGCACGGTTCCACCATAGGTCAAATTTTTATCGCCCACCTGGTAAAAAGCATTTCTAAGGTCTTCGTCCTGAAGAAGATAGACCGATTTTCCGATGTCCTTTATGCGCACCGGAGCGCCTTTGACGTATTTGACAATCAGTTCGTCGTATTCGGCCGGCTCAGTCAACTCGCCGTTGGGGATGATGGTGAAGGAGCCGTTCTCTCCATTGATATTGCCTCCCGGGAGCGTGATTGTCGCCTGCTTCAAAGTCCTGGCGACATCGTCAATTCCGAGGCTGTAGGCGGCAAGCCTCTTGGGGTCCACTCTCACGCGGATCGCCCCCTGGGCGCTCCAGACCTGCACTTGCGATATCCCGTAGAGCATGCTTATTCTCTGTCCGATGGTCTTGTTCGCGACATCATAGACATCGCCAGGATTGAGCAGATTCGACTTGACCATGATATATATGATCGGCAGATCGGAAGGATTGACCTTCTGGTAGCTTGGGGGGGCGGGGAGATCATCCGGCAAATTGCTCTGCGCGTTCCAGAGCGCCCCCTGGACGTCTGGCGCCGCCATGTCAACGTCAACGCTTAGATCGAAGGTCAGTGTGATCAGGGACTGCCCGATGGTGTTCTGTGAAATAATTCCATTTAGCCCCTGGATCTGCATGCACTGGTTTTCAATAGGCATGGAGACGTTGAGCGCCATCGTCTCAGCACTGGCTCCCGGCCAGTTGGTCGTGATCTGAATGACAGGACATGGAGTTTCCGGAAGATCGCTTATCGGAAGCATGAAATAGGCGGAGACACCGAAAAGCGTGACTGCCAGGGTGACAAGCACTGTCATCACAGGCTTTTTTATGAAGATTTCGGATATGTTCATTTTACAGACGAGCCTTTGTCAGCACTTTCAGCGGTGGATGCGTCCGGTGAACCGTTCAGGATTCTTACAGGCACTCCGTCAAGAAGACCAAGCTGTCCTGCACTCACCAGATCGTCCCCGTTCTTTATCGCTCCGGCGGAAATCATGACATAGTCTCCCTGCCTCAGCGAAACCGTCACCGGAACATACTTCGCCTTTCCGTTCTCTATTGCAAAAACGTAGGCGCCGTCCTTACCGTTCATAACTGAATCCGCAGGCGCCAGAACCGCATCTTTCTGGACTGTGAAAATGAGCTTGACGCGGACGTATTCGCCGGGCCATAATTTCCGTTCCGCATTGGGCACTGTGGCTCTCAGCAATATGGTTCCAGTGTTGTTGTCAACGGAATTGTCTAGAAAATCCAGCTTGGCGGAATAAGTCTCCTCCTGGACATGCTCCTGCTCGGGAGTCAGTTCGACAGTGAGCTCCGACTTCGACATGCAGTCGCGGAGCGCCGCAAGGTATCTGTCCGGAATGTTGAAGTCGGCATATAGAGGATCCACAGTTTTTATGTTCACCAGTGTCGGGCCGCTGTTCGCCATCACCACGTTTCCAGGATCCACAAGTTCCTTGCTAGTAACGCCGTCAACCGGGGACAATATCTTGCAGTAGCCGAGATTTATTTCACAGAGCTCCATCTGCGCCTTGTCCACCGCAATCTGTCCAAGCACAACCGAAGCTTCCGTCTGATATTTGGCATAGGTCTGCGCCGCAAGCGCTCCGCTGTCCGCTATCTTCTTGTCCAAATCCACAATCAGAGTTTTCAATTTGTATTCCGCCTCTGATTCCTGAAGCTGTGCCCTTGCCTTGTCAAGAGACGCCTGATATTCGCTAGGATCTATCTGGTATAGCAAATCTCCTTTTTTGACAAAATCTCCCTCCTTGAAATGCACGGACAAAATTTTTCCGGTCACCTGGGATTTTATGTCAATGTTGTAAACCTGGGACAAGTAGCCGAAAGACTCGTAGTAGATAGGTGCGTCCTTAACGACAACTTTCTTCACATAGACGGATGCCGGTCCCGGTGCGGGCTTCGCCTTTTTTTCGTCGAAACATCCTGGTGTCATGCAGACTGCGGCCAGGAACAGTGCCATCCTGAGCATACTGTCAAGCGGATGCTTTCCAAGAAGAACTTTTTCGAATCGCTCCGGCACAACTGCAAGCTTCATCTTTGCTTCTCCATGAATATTTCTGCACAAAATGCTTTGCGCTTCCTGCAACGGCAATTGAAACAGCGAACTCAGACGGGCGTTTGAAAAAACGCCGCATCTCTGCTAACCTATCACGGCATGGCAGACTTGTCCAAGTGGCTCTCAACAAATAAGCGCTAGATTTGCTGGCAGTATTTTCCAGTAAATACCCCCAGTTCAAAACATAAACAATATTAGGCGACGTGAAAATATGGTGGCGCATTTGACTGCCAATTCTATTTATGAAATATGCCGCGAAGCGGCTTTGTGATACAGCCTGGGATTTCAAACCCCAGGACGATGTAATGAAAAACATTCCGTCCTGCAGGGACGGCGTTCCATTCTCTTCCCCGGGAACACCGAGCTCCAGCTCGGCATCTGGAAGAGAGCCGTCAGGATGACGGCGTTCCCATCAGGAAAAATCCGTCACATCTCACAGCACGCCTCCGAAAATTCATAGAGTTGTTTGCGCCTGGAAGCCGGAAACTTTTTTCGCATTCATTCGTGTCTATTGGCGGATAAATATCTTTTCTTCATCATTTTTCTGATGCGTAGCATTTGGACTGCGGTCGCGGAGTGAAACGAAGCTAGTGTCCTGTTTCCTAAATAACGATACTATGTCTCTTTAATAATTCAGATTAGCAGTTGTTGCACCCCCTTCAGGGTGCTGGAATTTTTGAATAATTATCAGCCCTCAATACTTTAGGGGGAGGGCTGATTTCAACAATCGCAAATGAAAA
>DYRX01000531.1 GCA_020718525.1 Victivallis vadensis | reverse complement strand
TCTGATGTCAAACTGTTTGGGCGTGATCGTCTCTATTGCTGGCAGGGGGCTGATGAAGGCGGTGGCGCTTGCGATGAAGCAGTCGCCTCCTGCGGCGCCTATCGCATCGCTTATGACTTTTGCCCGTGGCGACTCGTTGCCTGGGAGGAATTGGCCTTTCCCGGAGATGAGTTCTGTCAGAAGATGGAACTTCATCCCGATCCCGGAAAAGCGTGACCATGCGGATGCGTCGTAAAAAGCTTTTTCAGCCATAGTCGTTTCGGGAAAGACTGCGACCAGTGTCGAATCCGCCGCGAACTTGGCGGAAAGCCTTGAAAGCAGAAGCCCGGAACAGCCAGCTTCGGAATTCAGGACAATTCCGGAATCGGAGAAGGGCATGCCCTGCCATTCACATAGTATGTTTTTCCACTTTTTTCTCATAAATAGAGCTTGACTTTTATTCAAATTAGATTATTTTCACCCGCTTCAACTTCTAAATTACAAAAACATGAGGTTTTCTTAGGCAAACGGGGGCGACCCAGTGAAATTTACATTATGAAGAGCAAAAAAGAAGAAGAACAGAAAAAAAAGAAGACGCTTATCCCAACTCCCAAGGTTGCCAAGAAAGCCGTTCCCGCCACTAAAAAGAAAATTTCAACCCCCAAGCCCACCGTCCCCGCCAAGAAAAAAAGCGCTCCTTTGCTTCCTAAAAAGAAAATCCAGGCTTCAAATGTGAAAATTGAAACTGAGCCTGCCAAGGCAAAGAAAGCGGCTATGCAACCCCCGAAAAAGGCCAATGCCAAGACGGAAAAAACAGAAAAGAAAGCTCTTCCAACTGAGACAGCCAAACCTGATACTTCGGAGAAAACAGTCAAATCCAAGAAGGACGATACCAAGAAAAAAGTTCAGGCACCGGACAAAATTCCAGCGAAAGACAAAGTCAAGGCTGCTGCCAGGCCTGCAAAATCTGCAATAAAGACGGACGCTAAACCTGTAAAAAATATTGAGAATCTTCAGTCCATGCCTGTGAAGTCCGAGAAAAAGCCGGAAGTCAAGCCTGCAAAATCCGAGAAGGCGAAGGCAGTTGAAGCCCCCTCTAAAAAGAAGCAGGAAAAAGGCGCTGGAGCTTCAGCTCAGAAAGTCAATAAGCAGGCTCCGGATGAGGGACTGTCCGCTTCCAAGAACGATACGATGAAGACCTATATGCTTGAGATAGGTCAGATATCCCTTGTTACCAAGCAGGATGAAATCGTCCTCGCCGCCAAAATCCACGGAAACGATCCCAAGGCTAAGGAGGAGGCAAGGCAGACTCTCATTAAGGCGAACCTGAGGCTCGTTGTAAAGATCGCCCATGATTTCAAAGGATTGGGCTTGCCGCTGCTCGACCTCATATCGGAAGGCAATATCGGCCTCATGAGGGCCGTTGAAAAATTCGACCCTGCAAAAGGCGCCAAATTCAGCTCATATGCCGCCTGGTGGATCAAGCAGTCCATGAGGCGCGCTCTCGCAAACCAGAGCAAGACCAT
>DYRX01000530.1 GCA_020718525.1 Victivallis vadensis | reverse complement strand
CCGTCATGTCCGCGGAGCATGTGGAAATCCACAATATCCGCATCCCCAGGCTGCCACACCCTCAAATTGCCAATGCCGTTTACTGGACATTGAAAAAAAATGCCCCCTTTGATGAACAGCAGATGCTTGTTGATTTTGAGGTCCAGCAAGAGATACTGGAACAGGGGATTCCCAAACTTGCCGTCATGGCCTGTGTTGCCCCGCGTCAGGAAATTGAAGACGTAAAGGCGCTCTTCGCAAAGACCGGACATCCGCTGGCGGGAATTTCCATAGCTCCTTTTGCCCTGCAGAGTCTGCTGCGCAGGGGGATGACGGATGAACGGGGAAAAATCATTACGATTTTGAACCTTGGCAACGATTCCTCGCGAATCGACATTTACGCCTCCGGCAATCTCGTCATGACGAGGGGAATCAAGGCAGGAACCAACAGCATGGTCGAGGCCCTTGCTGATTCGTACAACAACTCAAGGCCGTATGCGCCCTCCCTGACATTGGAAAATGGGAGGGAAATGCTGAACAATCTTTTCCGCAACTCTCCACCGGTTCCCGATGCGGAGGCCGGATTCAAGATAGATGAAGACGAAACATTCAAAATGATACATTCGGCGCTGGAGCGGATGGTGCGCCAGATAGACATGACGTTCAAATATTTCGCCTCAGAGCGTCAACAGGAAAAGATCGCAAAAATTTTCGTCTCCAGTGAAATGAGCGTTTACAAGCCGATACTGGATTACATCGGCAGCAATCTCGATATCGCGTGCGAAATGCTTGATCCGTTAACCACGGATCATTCCATGTCCGTCCGCTTTAAAGAGGGTGACGACGCGTACCCCGTCGAACGCGCCGCCTTTGCAACTGCCCTCGGCGGCGCTCTTTCGGATAACGACCATTCACCGAACTTCCTGTTCACCTTCCAGGACAAGGAGCGGGAAGCAAGCGTCAAGAAAATCAACAAGGGCGTCTTTGCCGTGTTTATCGCCGCGGTGCTTGTTCTTGGCGCCTTTTTTGTGTACCAGAATCATGACATCGACCGCAGGCAGACGGTTCTCACCGGACTGGAGAAAACCCTTGCCGGAACCGGTCCGGAGGTGGACCAGCGCCAGCTATTAAAAATGGCGGGACAGGCAGCCCGACAGCGGAACATCTCCGTTCTCTATGCCGAGCGTTATCTCGGCATGGCGCTGCTCGGCGAAGTCGCAACAGTGACGCCGCCGAACATCCTCCTGACAAGCCTGAAAATGAAAATGGGGCAGGCAGTCCAGGGGAAAACCGTCAAAATGTCAACCGTTTCCCTTGAGGGCCTGATCCTCGGCGAACGTCAGATATCAGAGACGTCCCTCGCCGGTTATGTCATGTCGCTTGAGGCATCGCCGCTGTTTTCGAGCGTTTCCGTCGAGAAGAGCGGAGTCGATCCGGACGTCAAAGACGGGGAACTTTATTTCACACTGAATCTCAAGGTGGAGGGATAAATTCCATGGCCGACAAGAATATGAATCTGAAGATTCC